>JAGAMH010000094.1 GCA_017624815.1 Clostridia bacterium | reverse complement strand
TCAAAAAATTTGGAAAGGCCTAAAGCTCCCGTCATGGCAGCAGTAACAACTACTATATTTTTATTTTCGTTTGCCAAATCGCAAAGCGTACTGCCCAATACTTCAGAATACTCGCTTTCTAAAGCTTTTGAATATTTAGAAGAAACGCCGTGAGTTGCTTCGGGGTTTTCTTCACAAAAATTATACCCCTTACCTTTTTTGGTATTTACGTGTAATATTACCGACTTGGTTTTTAACTTCTCTTTAATTTCAGAGAGTTTTTCAACCATTTTTAAAACGTCGTTACCGTCGTAAACGCCGTCGTATTCAAACCCAAAATGTTCAAATATATCAGAATGTTTGGAAACTTTATTCTTATCAAAATACTTATCTTCAAGAGAAAATAAATAATCGTGCATTGATCCGACAGTTGGCGAAATAGACATACCATTATCGTTAATGATTACTAAAATACGGGAATTTAAAGGCTTTAAACTATTAAAAGCTTCGTATATCAGTCCATTATTAAAAGAACCGTCGCCAATTAAAGCAATAACGTTGTAGTCTTCGCCTAATATATCTCTTGCTTTAGCCATACCTAAAGCCGCCGAAATAGAAGTGCCCGCATGACCAGTATTATAACAGTCGAATACGCTTTCTTCTCTTTTAGGGAATCCTGATAAGCCGTTCTTTTTTCTTAAAGTATCAAACTTATCGCCCCTACCGCTTAAAATTTTATGCGCGTAGCATTGATGCCCCACGTCGAAAATTAATTTATCTTTAGGAAAATTAAAAACGTAATGCAACGCGACGGTTAACTCCACCATACCTAAGTTAGATGAAAGATGCCCGCCACATTTTAAAACGCCGTCTAAAATTTTTTCCCTTATATCGTCGCATAAGGTACTCAATTTTTCAGGTATTAAGTTTTTTACGTCGTTTGCTTTTATTTCCATAATTAATTTGTTCTTTTTACTATAAAATTAACGAACTCCGTTAAAAATTGGGTATCCCCTTCAATGCTTTCTAATATTTTTAAACATTCGTCACACAACAGTTCACTTTTAACTTTACAACCCTCTAATCCGTAAAGTTTAACGCCTGTGTATTTATTTTCGTCTTTGCCCGTAGTTTTGCCAAGTTCTTCAAACTTACCTTCAACATCCAAAACGTCGTCGGTAAATTGGAATAATAAGCCGAGCTTTTCCCCAAAAAACTTTAATTTAGAATAGTTTTTACCGCCGTTTAAAATGCTTGGAACGATAATGGGCGCTATAATTAATTTTGCAGTTTTATTTGAGTATATAAAATATAAAACGTCTTCGTCAACGGTATTATCGCTCTCGTGTAGTAAATCGGCAGATTGTCCCCCTATCATTCCGTAAATGCCTGCCGCGTCGCAAATAAATTTACTTGCTGAAATATATTCGTTCCCGTTAAAGCATTCTGAAAATAAAATCGAATAAGCCGTATTTAAAAGCGCATCCCCTGCCAAAACCGCGTTGCCCGTGCCAAAAACTTTATGGTTAGAAGGTTTACCCCTTCTAAAATCTGCGTCGTCCATTTCGGGCAAATCGTCGTGTATTAAAGAATACGTATGAATTAATTCAATTGCCAACGCAAAATTAACGAGTTTTTCTTTAGGCACACCCAACAAATCACCAACGGCAAAAGTTAAAACGGGGCGTATTCTCTTTCCGCCCAAAGTGAGCGAGTATTTAATACTATCGTTTAAAATTTTAGGTTGACAATCAAGCTTATTACAATAAGTTTCAAGCTTTTCATTAAAATAATTTAAATACTCTTCGTATTTTTCCGTAAAAACCATCTAGCACCTCTAAAATGGAAAACTACGATCTTATAGCTGCCCAATAAGCGTTAAACATTAACATTGTTATAGTCATAGGACCTACGCCGCCGGGAACGGGCGTTATATAAGAACATTTATCTTTAACGTTTTCAAAATCCACGTCGCCGCAAAGCTTGCCGTTTTCGTCGCGATTCATACCAACGTCAACGACGATTGCTCCTTCCTTAACCATATCAGCGGTAATAAATTTCGCTTTGCCAATCGCCGCAATTAAAATATCAGCTTGCAAGCATTCTTCTTTTAAATTTTTAGTTTTGCTATGGTATACTGTTACCGTTGCGTCGCCGTTTATAAGAAGCATTGCCATAGGTTTTCCAACAATGTTTGATCTTCCTACCACTACGGCCTTTTTACCCATGGTAGATATTCCTTCGCTTGCTAGAAGGGACATTATACCGTTAGGCGTGCACGCAACTAAGCAATCTTCGTTCATACATAATCTACCGATATTTTCTTCCGAAAAGCCGTCTACGTCCTTTTTTCTTGGAATTAACGCCAATACTTTATCAGCGTTAATATGTTTAGGCAAAGGAAGCTGAACTAAAACGCCGTGTATTGCAGGATTTTCTACAACTTCTTTTACTAAATCACATAAATCGCTTTCTTTAATATCTTCGGGAAGATAATATGCGTAGGATTTTATACCTACTTCTTCGCAAGCTTTAATTTTATTTCTTACGTACACTTGCGATGCGGGATTGTTGCCAACTAAAATAACCGCCAATCCAACTCTTTGATTGCGTTCTTTTTCGTATTTAGCAACTAAAACTTTTAAATTTTCACGTTTTTCTAAAGATAACGCTTTTCCGTCTAAGATTTTATACATTGTCGTTCTCCTCTATTACCGAAGATAATATTCCGCTTATAAAAGAAGCACTTTTTTCCGAAGAATATTTTGACGCAATATTTGCCGCTTCGTTAACGGAAACTCTGTTTGGGATATCGTTAAAATATAAAATTTCTGCAATTGCAATATATAAAATGCTCTTGTCTGCAGGATATATTCTTGATTGAGGGAAAGAGAGCGAATTTTTATCTATAACTTCGTTAATAGTTTGCTCGTTTTCTTTAATTTTACATAAAACTTCGTTACAGTATTTAACGTCGTTTTCGTCGAGCTTGTCCGCCTTAAAAAGCGCACGCTTAAGTTCTTCGCTTACGGAAGAAAATTGTGATGAAAATAAAAGTTTAAAAAGTGATTCTCTAGCTATAGTTCTCATATTGTTTTACCTTAAAAAATAGTAAAATATTCCCTTAAAAAGTTAAGGGAATATAATTGATTATATTACGGGATTTTCAGGGAAATTTACGTCCTGAATATGAACGTCTACCTTTGCAACCTTATAATTAGTCATTGATTCAACGCTATGTTTAATAGACTGTTGAATACGGAAGGCAAGCGAAGGCACGTTATAGCCGTAGTCGACCTTAACGTTAATATCCGCCACGATACCGTGCTTATCAAAGTTAAGTTTTATACCTTTGTTCGAGGTGTTTAAAATTGAAACGCCTTCAACTTCGCTAATTGCTAAAGCTACTATTCCGCTAACTATACCGGAATTATAAGTAATTTTGCCCTTTTGAGTGGCATGAGGATCGTGTCTAATATGTGCCATAATAATCTCCTTATACATAGTATAGCACATATTTTATAATTTTGCAACTACTAATTTAAATTTGTGAATAAACTGGCATAATAATTATATTGCCTGCATCTACTCCCGCCTCGTTTTTAAGCAAATTGTAAATAGAAAGCGCAGTATCGTAGTCGAGTTCGTCGGAATTAATAAATACGTTTACGTTTTCAGATTCCGAACCTATTGAAACTACGGCATCTGAAAAGCCTAAAGACTTAATCATAGTTTCTAACACTAACTCGTTTTCCATAATATCAACGAGTTTAAGCTTTAAATCTACTGCTTCTTCGTGCTTTTGGCTCCCTTCTTCATATAAAGCTATAACGCTATCAAGTTGCAAAAGCTCTTCACTTCTAGTCGTCGTTCTCTCGGCTCGATAAGTAGAAAAATAGTTAGCAGTCGTTACTACTTCTCCAGTAGAACCGTCGCGAGCCAAAACGACGTTTAATATCGCCGTTACAGCAAGTAAAAGTACGAGTGAGGACATTACGATAATTTTTTTGGTTTTTGACATAAATTTCTCCTTTAAATTGACATTGAATAAATAGCTATTAAGTTTTTATTTATACATAGCGCAGTAGAAACTGCGTTTAAAATATCGTTTTTAATAGTAATGCTATCCGCTCCTTGGCAAACAATTACCACACCCTTTATATCGCCGTCGATTTCGCTTATCATAACGTCCGTTTCTCCAACGCCTTTAATGCAGGAAAGAATTTCGGTCAATTTTATTTCCGTTTGGGTTTTTTGCGGCAAATTACTACTTTCTTCATTCGCACTTCTAGCGTTCATAAAAAAAACTATAGAAATTAAAATTACTATTATAATTGCAATAATTATTATCTTTTTATTGTTTTTAACAAGGTCAATAAGTTTTGTCATTTACAGTTATATTTATATAGCCCAACTCTTGCAAATATGCGTAAATTTTTTCATTAATTACGTTATCGTCAATATTACTTGTAACTTGCACTTTTTCGACTTTATATTCACCGTTTTCATAAACTATTACTACGCTACAATCAAAGTTTTTATCAAACTTTTCTTGCAGTAATATTTTCAATTCTTTACTTTGATTATTTGAAAACGCCTCGCATACGTAATTTTCATCAACGATATTAAAAGTATTATAATCTTTATCCAAAATTAAACTTTTTAGCGGATATATTAGCGAACATATACATACGATTTTTATAATTAAATTAATTAGCTTTGACGTTTTTCCTTTTGGAATAATAAATGATATTATTACTGAGAAAAATATTACGCCAAAAGCCGTTAATAAATACGTTTTCATATAAAAGTTACCGCGGAATTTATAATTAACATTACGATTAAAGCATAAGTAAAAGCAATCGTTAAAATACCTGCAAGTAGATATTCTATATCGGAAGACAAATTAAAAAAGATATCGTGTGAGGACTTTTCCCCTATTGCCTGAGATATTGCTCCAACAAATTTTAGCAATAACGAAAAGGCAACTAAAACAATTACGGGTTGAATAATTTCAGAAAGTAAAATTATAAGCCCACAAACGCCTACCGAATTTTTAATTAAAAGTCCGGCAGATACGAAGGTATCTACACCGTTAGATAAAAAATTTCCAACGATGGGCACGGAACTGCCTACGACGTATTTAGTGGCTTTAAATAGAATGCCGTCGAAAAGCGAGGTAGTAACGCTCTGCACGGTTAAAAATATGCTAAATACCGCAACTACTATTCCTATTACCCATTTTACTATGCTTTTAATAAGCTTGCTTACTCCTGAAAAGGATAATTCGGGATTTAGTTGCGACATAAAATTTAATATAATTACGCCGATAATTGCAGGAAAAACAAATCCGCTTATTATATCAACGACGGCACTTGATAAAAATACAGCGGACGGTTGATATATTGCAGCTGAACCCGAACCACCCGTTAAAACGGTTAATGTAATTAAAATAGGGGCAATTATTTCTATTTGCTTTTTAATTAACTGAATGCT
>JAGAMH010000093.1 GCA_017624815.1 Clostridia bacterium | reverse complement strand
CTTTGCGCATTTTGAACGCGAGTTAATTGCCATCTCCTTTACCGACGCAATTATCGGTTTTTTAGTTATTATTTCTATCTCTTTTTTCTTACCGCATACGCAAACGGGTAAATTTTTATTGCATACGCAGTCCGTTTCAAGTTCTTTAAACGCCTGTTTTACGATTCTGTCTTCTAGTGAGTGGAAGGTTAAAATTGCTATCCTACCGCCTTTTTTAAGTTTTCGGGTAAAACCTACAACGCAATCGTAAAGCCCGTCTAACTCTCCGTTTACGGCTATTCTTATAGCCTGAAAACTCTTGCGGGCACAAGGTCCGTTTTGTTGGAACTTTTTGGGTATACTATTTTCGATTATTTCTACGAGCTGACCGCAGGTGGTTACGGGTTTAACCGCCCTTGCTTTTATTATATTTGCCGCAATTATTGGGGCAAATCTTTCTTCGCCGTAGACTTTTAAAATTTTAGTAAGCTCTTGTTGGGAATATTCGTTAACGACTATTTCCGCCGTAAGATAGGCGCTTTCGTTCATACGCATATCGAGCGGAGCGTTAGGTTTCATATAGGAGAACCCGCGCGACTCTTCGTCGAGTTGGTGACTGCTTACTCCGAAATCTAACATTACGCCGTCTAAAAGCTCACAATTTTCTTGTGCTAAAACTTCTTCAAAGTTTTTATAGTTCGATTTATAAATTTTGAATCTGCCGCTAAATTCTTTTAATCTTTCGGTTGCAGCGGCTATTGCGTTATCGTCTAAATCGGTGGCAATTAACTTTCCCAAAGGGGAACTTTGCTTTAATATTTCGTAGGAGTGGCCTCCACCGCCTATCGTTCCATCGAAATATACGCCGCCGTTTTTAACATTTAAGCCTTGTATACATTCTTCAAGCATTACGGGTATATGAGAAAAACCGCTCATATTAAATACCCAAAGAATTGAAGTAATCGTCGTAGCATTCGTCTTCGTCGCTGAAGTAATCGTCGTAAACTTCTTTCGCCCAAATTTCAACGTGATTGCCGTTGCCGCAAACTACTATATCTTTTTGAATTTTTGCAAACTCTCTTAATTTTAAGGGAAGAACTATTCTGCCTTGATTATCTTCTTCGGCAAAGTTTACCGATTTAATAAAAGTTCTTGCACCCTTTTGCTTATCTTTATCAGACATTTTAATTTGCTGAATTTCGGCAAGTTTTTCTTTAATTACTTCTTCAGGAAACACGAAAAGACAACCGTTAGTTCCTTTGGTAAAACAATAACGGTCACCTAGCTCCTTTTTCAACTTGGAGGGAATTCTTATTCTGTTTTTAGCGTCGAGTTGATGAGAAAACTCACCCGTTAAATAGAACATGCCTATACCCCTTTTTTACTACGTAACAATATAATAGCATAAAGATTGACCACTGTCAACCACTTTTTAAAAATTTTTTGTTAAATTTTAATATTTTTTTGCAATTAAAAACTGTACTTTTTATTAATTTTCGAACAAGGTGGAGTAAATTAAACGATTTTTGGCAAAATTTCCGCAAATAAAAGTTAAATTTTGCTTTTTTAAGGGGGTGTGGTCAAAATTCCCTAAAAAAGAACGAAGGTGGTCAACCGTCCCTACAATTCCGTCGAAAATGGGTTTTTTATAGAATAATTCAAGCTTATTTTTTACGTACGAATAATGTGTGCAACCTAAAACTATATTGTCCTCCTCTATCTGCGGAAATAAATCAGGCACGTTTAATTTATCTAAGCGCAACACGTTTTTTTCTATTTTTTGCGCCAAATCTTTTAGTGGATAAACCTTAGTTTTATCGTTACCACATAGCCTTAATAATTCGGAAAACGAACTGCTTTTAACGGTTGCTTGCGTTGCAAAAACGGCAATACTTCCCCCATTTTTTACCGCTTGTTTTATTGGCGGTTGTATACCAATTATTGGAAAAGAATATTTATTTCTTAAATATTGAACACAAACCGCCGTTGCCGTATTGCAGGCTATTACAGCCGCCGCGGGATTTAAACTATTAATTACACAAAACTTTTTATTTACTAATTTTAAAATTTTTTCTTCGGGCAGATTACCGTACGGCACGTTATAATTATCAGCAACGTAAACGAAATTACAAAACGGTAATTTATCTTGGCATGCTTTTAATAAATTAAGACCGCCTATACCGCTATCAAACACGCAAATTAGCGGCGCATTATGCAAATTTTTAGTTTTCATATACTCTAATATTATTACAAACGGTAAAAATATATTTAAAAAAATGTAAAACACACAAAAAAACAGTTTACATTTTCATTTTTTTATGTTAAGATTGTTTAGTAATTTAAGAAGAATACACTTAAAGGAGATTTTGAAAGTGCCTAATATAAAATCAGCTAAAAAGCGCGTACTCGTTATTGAAAAGAAAACCGCAGCAAACAAGGCTTATAAGTCTGAAATGAGAACTGAAGTTAAAAAGTTTTTAGCTTTAGTTGAAAGCGGCGACAAAGCGGCTGCTACCGCTAAGTTCCCCGAAACTTGCTCCGTTATCGACAGCATGGTTTCTAAGGGCGTTATTAAAAAGAATACCGCTGCTAACAAAAAATCCGGCCTTGCTAAGAAACTTAACGCAATGGAATAATTTTAACTTAAAACAAAAATTTGACGGGCGAATTTCGCCCGTCTTTTTTTATTTTTTTCTTTTAATTTTTTTAACGCTATGCCCATTTCATTATTATTTATAAATATATTATAAAAAATATAAAAAAACTTTGTAAATATCATTGACAGTATAAATACAATTTAATATAATTTTATTATGTTTACTTTTGCTAAACTTTTTGTTTAAAAGTGCTAATCGTTTAATAAAAGTAAACTTTTTGTTTATTATAAAAGAACTTACGTGGAGGGCGTTATGGATATAGGCGGAAAAATAAAGCGATTGCGACTGCAACTTAATTTATCTCAAAAAGAACTTGCCGACAGGTGCGAACTTACTAAGGGGTATATTTCGCAGCTTGAAAACGATTTAACTTCCCCTTCCATTTCCACGCTTAAAGACATTTTAGCCGCTTTGGGAACGGACCTTTCTGAATTTTTTAAAAAGGAAGGCGACCAAAGAATAGTATTTTCTCAAGCTGATTTTATTGAAAAGAGCGACGATGGAATGCTATTTAAATGGATAGTGCCCAACGCACAGAAAAACGAAATGGAGCCCGTATTAGTGGAGCTTTTATCGGGAGCTTCCACCGCAGTAGACTTCCCCCACGACGGTGAAGAATTCGGCTTCGTTTTAGAAGGAAGAATTCGCGTTGAGCTTGGCAAAAACAAACACGTTTGCAAAAAGGGCGAATCCTTTTACTACACGGCAAACGTTCCCCATAACATAAAAAACGTAGGTAAAAACACCGCTAAATTTTTGTGGGTATCTACCCCGCCCAACTTTTAAGGAGAAAAACTATGACCG
>JAGAMH010000092.1 GCA_017624815.1 Clostridia bacterium | reverse complement strand
TATCAAATTGCCGAGATATTTGCAAACGACGCAAACGCAATGGGAATGATAATAGCAGAAATAGCTTACGACACGTCTAGCACGTACACCGTACAAGCGTACGTAATTGCTAACGACGGCACTAAAATTACCACTGGCGAAATTGAAATAAGCGCAAGAATAATAGACGGCTCGTTCGACGGCGAAATCGACTTAGTGTAAATTTAAATAAAATATAAAAGCGCCCAACCGAGTTTGGTTGGGCGATTTTTATTTTGTTATAAGTTTTTTTCGATAAATTGTTTTGCTTCCGATTTAGGCATAAAACCTAATGACTTGTCCACCTGTTCTCCGCCTTTAAACACGGCAACCAAGGGAATAGACATAATGCCGTATCTTGCGGCAAGTTCCATATTGTCGTCTATATCCACTTTTATAAATTCGGCTTTTTCGCCGTATTCTTCAGAAAGCTGTTCCAAAACGGGTGCAAGCATTTTGCAAGGTCCGCACCAAGTAGCGTAAAAGTCGCATATTACGGGCTTATTTGCGTTTTTTAAAAGCTCGTCGAATTGTTCTACGTTTACGTTTTTTACCATAATTTTCTCCTTATTCGTTTATTTTTTTAAGTATGTGCAAATATCTTCAAATTTAACGGGAACGGTAGTTCCGTCGCTCATCTTCTTTAAGTTACACTCGCCCGATAAAAGCTCGTTTCCACCTATAGCCGCAACGTATTTTGCGCCTATTTTATCTGCGTATTTAAACTGCGCCTTAATACTGCGCCCCATATGGTCCACTTCGGCGGCAATTCCACAAGCTCTAAGCTGCATTGCAATATCAAACGCCTTTGTCCTGCTTTCGTCGTCCATTCCGGCTAAGTAAATGGTGGGTGCGGAATTATCTTCTATTTCAACGCCCGTATTTTCCATTAACAAAAGTAATCTTTCAATACCTGCGCCAAACCCGATTGCAGGAGTAGAAACTCCGCCCAAGCTTTCGATAAGTCCGTCGTATCTTCCGCCGCCGCACACCGTGCCTTGACTGCCTATTTTAGTTGAAACGAATTCGAAAACGGTTTTAGAATAGTAGTCTAACCCCCTTACTATGTAGGGATTAACGCTATATTCAACGCCTTGCGCGGTTAAATATTTTTTAACTTTTTCAAAGTGGTCGCTACACTCGTCGCAAAGATAATCAATAATTTTAGGGGCGTCCTCGTTAATTTTTTTGCACTTTTCTTCTTTGCAGTCTAAAATTCTTAAAGGGTTTTTATCAAATCTTGAACGGCACGTTTCGCACATATCCGAAAGGTTAGGTTCAAGGTAATTTTTAAGTGCGGCGTTATATTGCGCCCTACAAGTTTTACAGCCTATAGAGTTTATATTAAGCTTAATTTCTTTAATACCCAACTTATTTAAAAAACTGCTTGCCGCAAAAATTACTTCCGCGTCGGTATCAGGCGTTTTAGAGCCGAACACTTCTATTCCGAACTGATGAAATTCACGAAGTCTACCCGCTTGGGGGCGTTCGTATCTAAAGCAAGGAGTAATATAAAAAGTTTTAACGGGTAACACGCCCGAGTGCAAGCCGTTTTCTATATACATTCTGGCAACGCCTGCCGTTCCTTCGGGCTTTAAAGTTATAGAACGTCCACCCTTATCTTCAAAGGTATACATCTCTTTATTTACTATATCCGTAGTATCGCCCACGCCGCGCGCAAATAATTCGGTGTGTTCAAAAACGGGCGTTCTTACTTCTTTTAAGTTAAAAAGCTTGGCAACTTCTCTCGCCTTATCTTCTACGAATTGCCATTTATAAGAATTTGCGGGTAAAACGTCTTTCGTACCCTTGGGAATATTTATCATAATAACCTCTTAATTTAGGCATATATGCCGTTCAATTATAAAACGTACTTCTTTAAATCTCTGTTTTTAAATATCTTTTCAAGATGTTTTTCAACGTATTTTTCGTCCACTTTAACGGGAATAACGGGATAATCGTTTCCGCCTGCCGTAAAGGAAATTTCCTCTAAAAGATATTCCATTACGGTATGCAAACGCCTTGCTCCTATATCTTCCGAAGTGGCGTTTATATCTTCCGAAATTTCGGCAATTTTTTCAATTGCGCCTTCGGTAAAGCTCAAATCGATATTGTCCACTTGCAACAAAAGCTGATACTGTCTTGTTACGGCGTTTTCGGGCTTTGTTAAAATATTAACGAAATCTTGCTTGGTTAAGCTTTTAAGTTCAACCTGTATGGGAAATCTGCCCTGAAGTTCGGGAATTAAATCTTCCACCTTAGAAACGTGGAACGCGCCCGCTGCTATAAATAAAATATAATCCGTTTTAACAGGACCGTACTTAGTCATAACGGTACAACCTTCTACGATAGGGAGTATATCGCGTTGAACGCCTTCGCGAGAAACGTCTGCACCGTGATTGTGCTTGCCTGCAATTTTATCTATTTCGTCTATAAATATAATGCCGTCGTTTTCCGCCCTTCTTATCGCTTCGCTATTTACCGCGTCGTTATCGATAAGTTTGTCCGCTTCTTCCGCCATTATTAAATTCATAGCTTCCTTTACGGTAATTTTGCGCTTTTTCTTTTTATTGCCAAAGCCCATACCGCCGAAAATAGAACCTATATCTATTGCCGCGCCGCTTCCGGGAGATAGTTCTAATGGCTTGGGAATATCGGCAACTTCAATTTCAATAACTACGCTATCGTGCTTGCCTGCGTGTATTTCGTCAACGAGTTTTTGCTCAAAAACGTCTTGCGCAAGTTCGCCCTTTTCGTGCTTTTTCATTTCGGCAAGAACTTTGCACACTCTGCGTTCAGCAACCGCGCGCGCCTTATAGCTAACTTCTTGCGTTTTTTCTTCCTTAACCAAACGGATTGCACACTCAGCCAAATCGCGCACCATTGATTCAACGTCGCGTCCAACGTAACCGACTTCGGTGTACTTGGTTGCTTCCACTTTTAAAAAGGGAGCTTTAACGAGCTTTGCAAGACGCCTTGCAATTTCCGTTTTACCAACGCCCGTAGGACCTTTCATAATTATATTTTTAGGGGTAATTTCTTCTTGAAGTTCGGGCGAAAGCATACTTCTTCTATAACGGTTTCTCAGCGCTATTGCCACCGCTTTTTTTGCATCATCTTGCCCGATTATATATTTATTAAGTTCGTGAACTATCTGTTTAGGCGTTAAATTCACTTTACTTTTCTCCTTAATTTAATGTTTAAAATTTTTAAAACCATACTGCTTGTCATTCTGTTTAAAACCATACTGCTTGTCATTCTGAGCATCGCGAAGAATCTATCTATTTTTCAGTTCTCCCGCTATATTAAATGGTTTCGCACTTAATGTTGTCGTTGGTGTAAACGCAAATTTCGCTGGCAATTTTAAGCGATTTTTTTGCAATTTCTTCGGCGGAATATTCGGTGTTTTGATAAAGCGCCCTTGCCGCCGCCAAAGCGTAGTTGCCGCCCGAGCCGATAGCCGCAATTCCGTCGTCCGGTTCAATAACTTCGCCCGTGCCCGAAACTATGAGCATGGTGTCTTTATCGGCAACGATCATTAACGCTTCTAACTTTCTAACGGCTTTATCCGAACGCCAAAGCTCGGCAAGTTCTACCGCAGAACGCATTAAGTTGCCCGAAAATTTATTAAGCATTCCCTCGAATTTTTCGCTTAGAGAAAATGCGTCGGAAACGGACCCGGCAAAACCCAAAATAACCTTGCCGCCGTAAATTCTTCTAACCTTGTTTGCCGTCGTTTTAAAAATTACGTTTTCGCCCATAGTAACCTGTCCGTCGCCCGCAATAGCGGTAACGTTGCCGCGCTTTACGCCGCATATGGTCGTTGCGTGAAATTCTACTGACATAATATCTCCAATTAATTAAATTAGTTTTTCTTTAAAGTTTTTAATTTCTTTTATAGCACGCTCTGCCAAATAGCGGTAGCGCTCCTTTTTATCTCTTATTTTAACTTCGCTCGCCTTTAATATTCCAAAGTTGGCGTTCATGGGCTGAAAATGTTTGCTCTCCGTGCAAATATGTAGCGAAAGCCCCCCACATATAGTTGAATTATCGGGGATAACAGCGCTTTTACCGCTTAATTTTTGCAACGCGTGGATAGCCGCCAAAAGTCCGCTTGCAGCCGACTCAACGTACCCTTCTACGCCGGTAATTTGCCCCGCAAAAAAGCAAAGCCCGTCTTCTTTTAAAGAAAAGTCTGCGTTTAAATGTAAGGGCGAATTTATAAAGGTGTTGCGGTGCATAACGCCGTAACGTAAAAACTCTGCGTTTTTTAACGCTGGAATAAGAGAAAAAACTCTTTTTTGTTCGGGGAATTTTAAGTTTGTTTGGCAACCTACCAAGTTATACGCCGTACCTTCGGCGTTTTCCTTTCTAAGCTGCAATACCGCATAAAATTTATTTCCCTTTTCATCTTGCATTCCTACCGGCTTAAACGGTCCGAATCTAAGTGTGTCCACACCCCTTGCCGCCATAACCTCAACGGGCATGCAACCTTCGAAAATTTCCCGCTTTTCAAAGTCGTGAAGTATTGCCCTTTCCGCCATATTAAGCTCTTCAATAAAGCGTATATACTCGTCTTTATCCATAGGGCAGTTGATATAATCGTCGCCGCCCTTACCGTATCTATCGCCCAAAAAGCACCTTTCAAAATCTAAAGAATCTTTAGAAACTATGGGTGCGGAAGCGTCGTAAAAATGTAAATCTTCGCCGAGTTTTTGCTTTAAAGCAGCGCTTAGCTTATCGGAAGTAAGCGGTCCTGTTGCAATAATGCAGGGGCTTTGCGGAATATTAGTAATTTCTTCGCTGATAAATCGTATATTTGGATGAGAAAAAATTTTTTCGGTTATATATTTTGCAAACTCGTCTCTATCCACCGCCAAAGCACCACCTGCGGGAATTGCCGTTTTATCGGCGGCTTCCATAATGAACGAGCCTAAAAGGCGCATTTCTTCCTTTAAAAGTCCGCAAGCGTTGGAAAAGGGGTCGTTGCCTTTAAGCGAATTTGAACAAACTAATTCGCCCAAATTTTTATTTTTATGGGCGGGGGTAAAATTTTGCGGTTTTATATCGTAAAGCGTTACCTTTACTCCGCGTTCAGCTAAATAATACGCCGCCTCGCATCCGGCTAAACCCGCCCCAACTATATTAATCTTCATTATCTTCTTTTTTGGGCAATTTAATTTCGTAATCGCAATTCTTTTCAGAACATCTTACGCTATTGCCGCGCTTAACTAAAAACTTGCCGCACTTAGGGCACTTGTCGCCGGTGGGAACGTCCCAGCTTAAAAATTTACAATCGGGGTAGCCCGTGCAACCAAAATATATTTTGCCCGTTTTAGAGCGCATACGGCGCATAGGCTTGCCGCAATCGGGGCATTTGCCGTCCGTCTTTTCAACGCCGTTTGCCGTTGCGGGGGCTATAAGCGTGCGTTTAGAGCCACATTTGCCGCATTCTAAATAATTGCCGTATTTACCCTTTCTAAGGAACATATATTCGCCGCAATCGGGGCATTTTTCTTCGGTAACTTGTGCGTCGATAGGCAATATGCTTGAACATTCGGGATAATTTGGGCAAGCCAAAAACTTTCCAAACTTGCCGCTTTTTACCACCATGTTTTGACCGCATTTGGGGCATTTAGTTCCCGAAACTTCAACGTCGGTTTCGCTTATTATGTTTGAACAAACGGGGTAATTTGAACATGCTAAATACTTGCCGTATTTACCAAGTCTTCTTATCATTAAACTGCCGCACTTTTCACATTTAACGTCGGTGAGTTCGTCGCCGTCGCTAGAAGCCGCGCGTAGCTTTTCAGAAAAATCAGGGTAAAATTCGGCTATAATATTATGCCAATCGATACCGCCGTCTTCTATTTTATCAAGCTCGTCTTCCATTTTAGCCGTAAACCCAACATCCATTATATCGGTAAAGTATTTAACGAGCATATCGGTAATTTTATAAGCTACTTCCGTCGGCTTCATATATTTGCCGTCTTTTTCCACGTATTTGCGCTTATTTAACACGGATATAATCGAAGCGTAAGTAGAAGGTCTGCCTATCCCCTTATCTTCCATTGCCTTAACGAGAGATGCGTCGGTATAGCGCAAAGGGGGATTTGTAAATTTTTGTTCCTTTTTAAAATCGTTCAATAAAAGCTCGTCGCCTTCCGCTAAAGGGGGCAAAAGCTTTGCCGATTCTTCGTCTTCGCTAACGTCCTTTGCTTCGGTATACGCCGCGGTATATCCTGCAAACAACATAGCTTTTCCGCTTGCTTTAAACGCATAGCCGCCGCTTTCCGCTTCTATTTGCATAGAGCTAAATTGCGCTTCCGCCATTTGAGAGGCAACGAATCTATCGTATACTAACTTGTAAACGTTGTAGTGCTTTTTATCTAAATATTGCTTAACGCTTGCAGGCGTTATTGCAAGGTTTATGGGGCGAATGGCTTCGTGCGCGTCTTGCGCTCCCTTTTTAGTTGCGTAAAAATTAGGTTTCGTAGGCACGTATTTTTCGCCGTACTTTTCCTTGATAAACGCAAGCGCCTTTTGCTGAGCGTCGGCAGATACTCTAACGGAGTCCGTTCTTATATAGGTTATAAGCGCCATATGGTCGCCGCCCACGTCCATACCTTCGTATAAGTGCTGAGCAACGAGCATGGTTTCGGGCGAAGTCATTCCAAATTTATTAGAAGCGTCCTGCTGTAAAGAAGAGGTTGTAAAAGGTGCGGGAGCGTGTTGTTTCACTATTCCGTTTTTAACTTTAATAACCTTAAACGTGCCAGCTTTTACGGCGTTTTCTACCTTTAAAGCTTGAGCTTCTTCTATAGTTTTACCCGCCTTTTTAAGTTGATAAGTGGCTTTAAAGGGGGAATATTTTTTTTGCGTATCTTGTAAAAGTGCGTTAAAGTTCCAATATCCGTCGGGAATAAAGGAAGTTATTTCGCGTTCTCTATCTACGATAAGCCTTAAAGCAACCGATTGCACCCTTCCCGCCGAAAGTCCGTTTTGTATGCGGTTGTTTAAAAGGGGCGAAAGCTTATAGCCCACCAACCTATCTAAAACGCGCCTTGCCTGTTGCGCGTCTACTAAATTGTAATTTATTTTACGGGGATTATTGAGTGCGTTTTGCACCGCCGTGGGCGAAATTTCGTTAAACTCAATTCTGTTTGCGCCGTTTGCATCCAATCCTAAAACCGTTTGTAAGTGCCAACTTATTGCCTCTCCTTCTCGGTCAGGGTCGGTTGCAAGATAAACTTTGCCCGCTTTTTTTGCAGCTTCGGTAAGGCGTTTTATAACGTCCTTTTTAGCTTCGGTAATTTCGTATTTAGGTTCAAAGTTTTCTAATATTTTAACGCCCAAAGTGCGTTCGGGTAAATCGCGAACGTGTCCGCCAGACGCGTCTACCTTATACTTCCCCTTTAAATATTTAGCTATAGTTTTTGCCTTTGAAGGCGATTCCACAATTATTAAGTCCATAATTAAGTCCTATCGTTTAGTTGCATATTTGATTGCGCTATACTGCGCCGAATCTATTTCCACCCATCCTTACTATCAACCCCTTAATTTCCAACGACGAAAGGGGCACGAAGAGTTCGTAAGTTTGCAAGTTTAAGGCAAGAGCAATTTCGTTAATATGCGCCGAGCCCGTGCTTTTTATAACCTTTAAAACTTTACTTTCTTCTGTAGATAGGCTAACTTTTTTGCGTGTTTTTAAGTCTAACCCAAAAACGGACGCTATGTCAAGTATATTTTCGCAAAGGTTTGCGCCTTTTTTAATAAGCGCGTTGCATCCTTCGCCGTAAGTTACGCCAACGTTGTACGGAAAGGCAAAAACTTCTTTACCGTATTCCATTGCGTAGTTTGCCGTAATTAACGCTCCACTCTTTTTGGCAGCCGAAACAATCAACGTGCCTTCGCTAAGCCCTGCAATTATGCGATTGCGAACGGGAAAAAGATAATTTCTAGGCGCAATTTGCGGTAAATGTTCGGAAATTACCAAGCCTTCGTTTACAACCCTTTGCAAAAGCGGTTTATTTACGGCGGGATAAACGTAGTTAAACCCATGTGCCAAAACGCAAATGGCCGTTCCGCTTTCAAGTGCGCTTTCTAACGCGGCTGTGTCCGCACCGTCGGCAATGCCCGTTACTACTACGAAATTAGCGCTTAACTCTTGGGTAATTTTTCTGCAAGCCTTTTCAGCGTAAGGGGGCGTTCTACGAGAGCCTACCACGGCGAACTTCCTTTGACTTAATAGCGCCGTATTGCCCTTACAGTACAAAACTATTGGCGGAGCGGGGGTATGCTTTAACTCTTCGGGATAATCGCTTGAAAAATAGGTTACGCACTCTATTTGCAACCTTTCGTATTCTTGCAAAACGCCCAGCAAATATTCGGGGTTAGAAAAATCTTCCCTTATTTTATTATATACTCCCAACGAAAGCGTTTTAATCAAATTTTGCTCCGATTTTTTCCAATCGGGCGTAAAGGTGCTAAAAGCGCTTAATAGTTCGTACTTATTTTTATACGACAATTTTTCAAAACTGTCTAAAAGTATTAAGTTTAATTCTTCTTTAGAATAATTCAATTAAGTTCACCCGAGCTACCCCTGTAAGAAGCCGCTTCCAAAATGTGTTTAGGCAAAATATTTTCGCACTCATCCAAGTCGGCTATCGTTCTTGCCACCTTAATAATTCTTGAACGGGCGCGCACGGAAAGTTTTAAATTTATAAACGCTTCCTTTAAAACGCGTTCACATTCAAGCGAGAGTTTGCAATACTTTCTTAAATGCTTTTCGCCCATGTTAGAGTTGGTGCTAAACTTTTCTTCGGCAAATCTTTCGCGCTGAATTGCCCTTGCGCGCTCTACCCTAGCCTTAACTTCGGCGCTCGTTTCCTCTTTGCTTTCTGAAATAAGGTCGTCGTATTTAACGTTATCGCATTCTACTTGCAAATCTATTCTATCTAATAACGGCCCGGATATTCTGTTTTTATATTTAGAAATTTGCGCGGGCGTGCATATACACTCCCTTTCCGCCGAACCGTAGTTACCGCAAGGGCAAGGGTTCATGCTGGCGCACAATACGAAGTCTGCAGGGAAGGTAACCGCACCGCCTGCACGGGTAACGGTTATAACTCTATCTTCTAAAGGTTGGCGTAAAGATTCCAACGCCGAACGGGTATATTCGGGGAGTTCGTCTAAAAATAACACTCCTTTATGCGCCTTTGAAATTTCGCCCGGACGTATTTTTGCGTTACCGCCGCCGCAGAGTGAAATGGTAGTTGCCGTATGATGGGGCGTTCTAAAAGGGCGCAGAGAAACTATTCCCTCTTCTGAAAGCTCGCCCGAAACGGAGTGAATTTTAGTTACTTCCAACGCCTCGTCAAAGGTCATATCGGGCATAACGGTAGGCAAGCATCTTGCAAGCATGGTTTTACCCGTACCGGGAGGACCAGCAAGTAAAATGTTATGTCCGCCCGCAACGGCAATTTCTATTGCCCTTTTTGCCGTTCTTTGCCCTTTTACAAAACTCATATCCGAGCTGTATACGGCAGCGCCCTGCGTTGCTTTAAAGCTTTTATGTTCTACGGGCGAAAAACTTTCTTCCCCAGATAAAAAGTTTACCGCCTGTTTTAAAGAAGAAAGGGCGTAAACTTCGGTGTCTTCTATATAACTTGCCTCGTTGGCGTTGTCTTTGGGCACTATAAAGCGTTTAAAGCCCTTTGCCTTGGCAGATATTAAAATGGGTAAAATTCCCGCTACGGGGCGCAATGCACCGTCTAAAGCAAGCTCGCCGAGCATTACTATATCTTCCGTTTCGGCAGTAAGCTGTCCACTCGCCTTTAAAAGGGATATTGCAATAGCTAAATCGAAGTGCGAGCCTTCCTTTTTAACGTCTGCGGGCGCTAAGTTTATAGTAATTCTGTTTACGGGAAAAATTAACGCGCTGTTTTTAATGGCGGAACGCACGCGCTCTTTACTTTCCTTTACGGCGGCGTCGGGCAGTCCTACCATATCGAAGGAAACCATGCCGCGGTTTACGTCAGATTCAACTTCTACGGGAATTCCGTATATGCCCAAAAGGGCAAAACAGGTTATTTTTGATAACATTTTTTCACCTGAAAGTAAGTAATTTTTTGCAGCTTTGCCTTTACGGTTTTATCGTTAAAAACTTTGCCAACAACATTATAACCTAAATTAAAATTTTTTTCAATAATAGCGGTAATTTATTTTGCGCTTTAAGCCTTTCGTATTTTTTAAAACGTGCCGCTAAAACCCTTTTAATTTGCACCGCCAAAAATTTTGAGTCCTTAAAAAAGGCTTTAACGCCGAAAAATAAACCTTTATTGCGCCGCTTTAAAGCTTAAAATACTTTACCTATTTATAATAAGCGACTTAAAAAGATTAATAAAAATTAAAAAATAAGAGAGCCCGTCGCTCTGACAGGCTCTCTTTTGGCTTATTTAATTTCAGCAATTTTTGCAGCCTTACCGGTAAGTCCGCGGAGATAATAGAGTTTAGCTCTTCTTACCTTACCTCTCTTAACTACGGTAATGGACGCGATTTTAGGCGAGTGTAAAGGGAAAGTTCTTTCTACGCCTACGCCGAAAGACAAACGTCTTACGGTAAAGCTTTCTCTGATGCCGCCGTGCTTTTTAGCAATTACAACGCCTTCAAAGTTCTGAATTCTTTCTTTCGTACCTTCGATAACCTTGAAACCAACTTTAACGGTATCGCCTACGTTGAACTGAGGAACGCTAGCTTTCATTCCTTCTTTTTCTATCGCTTCAACTAATCCTTTCATGACTTATTCCTCCATTTTTACTAGACGTTCTTGCAAATATTTTTACAGCGGACCGTCCGAAGTCTTTTGTATTCTATCAAACATTTTATAAAAAATCAACTGTTTTTACGCCCTTTTTGCATTTTTTGTGAAAATTGCGATACACCCCCTATTAAGAGCGCATTTTTCTTCCGTCCGCAAAGAAATAAGGCGCAATTTTAATAAAAGGCGTTTTCAATATGGTCCAATTTTTCGTTATATATTTCTATAATATCGAAACGGATATTATAGTTATGAACGCCGCCTGCAAAATAAAAGCGTGCACAGTTTTTATATCTTTTAATACGCTCTTCGTTCACCGCTTCAGCCGGAGAGCCAAAGGCGTAGGAAGTGCGCGTTTTAACCTCGATAAAAGCAACGTTTTCCTCCTTTTTGGCAATTATATCTACCTCGCCAAACGGGCACTTAAAATTTTTGGCGATAATTTTATAGCCTGATTCTTTTAAGTATTTTACGGCAAGCGCCTCGCCCTTATCACCCAATTTTCTCTTTTCGGTTATTGCCATTTTTTAGTAAAACTCCTGCGGTGAATGGGGCATAACCCCGCTTCTTTTATTCCGTTAATATGCGCCGCCGTGCCGTAGCCCTTGTTCTTTTCAAAGGCGTACTCGGGGTAAATTTCGGCATATTTATCCATAATATCGTCCCTAAACACCTTAGCTATAATCGACGCCGCTCCAATAGAATAGCTGTTAGCGTCGCCTTTTATAACGCTTTTTTGCTCTACGCTAATATCCAAAGTCATATTTCCGTCCGTTAAAACGAAGTCTGGCTTAACCGAAAGGCTTTCAACTGCGTTTTTCATGCAAAGTTTAGTGGCTTCCAATATGTTAATTTCGTCTATAACTTGCGGTTCAACGCGGAATATTGCATAGGCAATTGCTTTTTCTTTAATTATGTTATACAAACTTTCGCGCTTTTTTGCCGAAAGTTTTTTACTGTCGTCAACGCCTAAAATAACGTCGTTTAAAGGCATAATAACCGCCGCGCAAACAACGGGGCCTGCCAAAGGGCCTCTACCCACTTCGTCTACGCCGCAAATGTATTTATAGCCCTTAGCTAAAAGCTCTTTTTCGTGCAATAACTTATCCATTAAAAAACATATCCTTCGGCGTCTTCGGGTAAATCTAAAGTAATATACCCCAATCTGCCCTTTCTAAAATCGTCAACTACGGCTCTTTCGCCGCGCTCGTAGTCGTACTCCTTTCCCTTTAAAATAAAGCCGCGCCTTAAACAAACTTTTTCAAGCATTTCAACGGGCGTTAAGCCGCCTTCTATGCCGTAACGCTCGTTTAAATATTTGGGATAGCGTTCGGCAGTTTCTTCTAAAAGTTTAAGGGCAACGTCGTCGAAATCCAAAATATCGTCGTTTATAGACCCAACGAAGGCAAGGTGCATTGCCAAATATTGATTTTCAAACGCGGGGGGCATTGTTCCGGGAGTATCTAACAGCTCGAAAGTGCCGCAGCGAATCCATTGTTTAGACTTAGTAACACCAGCCTTATCGCCCGTTATCGCCCTTTTAGAACCTGCCAAAAGGTTAATAACCGTGCTTTTGCCCGTGTTGGGCACGCCCACTACCATAAAGCGGAAGGTTCTGTTATAACCCTTTTCCGCACTCTTTTTGCGCTTTTCTTCAACGAGCTTGTCAACCGCCGCCATTAAACTTTTTTTAGAGCTTGCGCCCGTTGCAGTTGCTTTAACGGCAATTGCGCCCGAGCTTTGAATAAGCTTTATAAAGCCGTCCGTTTTGTTTGCGTCGGCTAAATCGCTCTTATTTAAAACGTATAAAATGGGCTTTGCTCCCGCCATTTTTTTAAGTTTTGGGTTGTAAGACGCCGCCGGACAACGCGCGTCTAATACGTAGATAATGCCGTCGCACACGGCAACGTTTTCTTCCATCATACGCATGGCCTTAGTCATATGCCCGGGGAACCATTGAATATGTTTCATAATTACCTTAAAACGCCCGTAAAACGCAAATAATTTAAGCATATTACGGGGTTAATTTTATTTTTTAGTTAATATTATCAACGTACGTTATCTTCCGTTACGTTATTTTTTAAGAAGGTCTGGGCGACGTTCTTGCGTAATTTTTTGGCTTTGTTCCCTACGCCACGCGTCAACCTTTTCGTGATTGCCAGAAAGTAAAACGTCGGGAACG
>JAGAMH010000091.1 GCA_017624815.1 Clostridia bacterium | reverse complement strand
AATCAATGGCGTGTTCGGTACAAACTCCTTCTATAACATTTCCGGATTTTTCCGCCACAATGATTCTTATGTAAAAAATACCGGTTCAAATGTGGGATAATAACCGACTGTATTGAAAGCGTTAAAAAATACGACAGCGGAGTTTGCTCGTTGCCAGTAACCGACACCGTGGTTATTGCAAAGAGAGAAAGCGTTGATAACGTTCCCGAAAGAAACTCGCTTTATTCCGTTCAAACACCGCAGGGTTTTTATACAAAAGATATAAAAAGAGCCTATAATATGGCAAAACTAAACGGGTTTGAAGGCACGGACGACAGCTCGGTTTACAGCAAATTTATTAAGCCTGCACACCTTTATTTAGGCGAAATTGAAAATAAAAAATTGACCTATAAACAAGATTTTAACGCCACCACTCCCCCCACTTTTATTGCGGACGAAAAGATAAAAATAGGTTACGGAGTAGACGTGCACGCGTTTGGCGGCGAGGAAAATTTTATTACCCTTTGCGGCGTGCAAATTGCAAACGATAAAGGTCTTGTTGCGCATAGCGACGGAGACATTGCCGTTCACGCAATAATGGACGCTATTTTATCGGCTTTGGCTTTAAAAGATATAGGACATTATTTCCCCGACACGGACGAAAAATACAAAGACGCAAACAGTATAAAAATGCTTGAAAAAGTTGTTGAAATTGCGTTAGATAAAGGATATTCCGTGGGCAATTTAAGTTTAACGATACAAGCTGAACGTCCAAAACTTGCCCCTAATATCGATAAAATGATTGAAAATTTAGCAATTTCTTTGCAAACTGATAAGCAAAATATAGGCGTTGCGGCGGGTACTTGCGAAAAGCTTGGCTTCGTTGGAGAAGGTTTAGGCATATGCGCAACTTGCGCCGTTATACTTAAAAGAAATACAAAATAAAAATTGCCGCAAGTTTTTTGCGGCTTTAATTTGTAAAGGAAATTACAATGGCAAAAACAAACACCGTTTTCGTTTGCGCGGAGTGTGGAGCAACAAGTCCCCGCTGGCTTGGAAAATGCCCTTCCTGCGGCAAATTTAATACTATGGCAGAAGAAGTCGTAAACACCAAACAAACTCCTACGACGGGCAATTTCGGTGCTTTAAAGACGAATAAGGCAAAACCCTTATCTGAAATAGCCTACGAAAAGATAAACAGAACGCCTTCGGGAATATCCGAATTCGACAACGTTTTGGGCGGCGGGATTGTAAACGGTTCGCTCGTGCTGCTTGGCGGCGACCCCGGTATAGGAAAATCTACCCTTCTTACTCAAATTGCCGCGCACCTTTCTAAAAAGCACAAGGTGTTATATTTTTCTGCGGAAGAAAGCTGCTACCAAGTTAAAATGCGAACGGAAAGGTTAGGACTTTATTCCGACAATTTACTTATAATTAACGAAACGTGTATCGACGGGTTAGAGAGCTGTTTAGAAGGCGTTGAATTTTGCGTTATCGACTCCATTCAAGCCGTTTACACGGACGATTTAACCTCTTCTGCAGGCTCGGTTGGGCAAGTTAGAGAGTGTGCTTCTAAACTTATGCGAATTGCAAAAAGCCGCGGCGTTACCTTTTTTATAATTGGGCACGTTACCAAAGAAGGCGCGCTTGCAGGACCTAAAGTTTTAGAGCACATTATGGACACGGTGCTTTATTTTGAAGGGGAAAATCAAGAGAATTTTAGAATTTTACGCGCCGTTAAAAACAGATTTGGCAACGTTGCCGAAGTGGGCGTTTTTGAAATGACGGGAGAAGGCATTATTGCCGTTACAGATTATTCGGGCATATTTTTATCTGAAAGCCGTGGCGACGAGGCGGGCTCGGTAGTTACTCCCGCTCAAACGGGCAATAGATGTATGAACGTAGAAATTCAAACTTTGGTTTCTAAAACGTCGTTTGGGCTGCCCAGAAGAATGCCGCTCGGCTTAGATTACAATAAGTTAGTTTTATTAATTGCCGTTTTAGAAAAGCGCTGTGGACTTAATTTGGGCTCTTCCGACGTTTACATTAACGCTATGGGTGGAATTAAGCTTGGAGAGCCTAGCACCGATTTGGCCGTTTGTGCGGCGCTTTGCTCGGCGTATTACGGTCAACCGATAGACAAATACACCGCAGTATTCGGCGAAGTGGGTTTAACGGGCGAAGTAAGAGTGGTTTCCTACGCGGAAAAACGAGTTGCCGAGTGTGTTAAAATGGGTTTTAAGCGCGTTTTAGTTCCTGCGAAAAATATGAAGTCTATGACCAAATATATGGATAAAATAAGCATAGTGCCTATTCTTTACGTTAACACAATGATTAAAAGCTTGTTTAAAAATTAAGTTTTTAGATATATACTAACGCCGCAAGCAACAGCTTGCGGCGTTAGTATATTAATTACCAAAACGAATAATCGTGGGCACGGCTATCACGCTTTATTTTGAACACAATCCTTGCCGTTCTGAACGTAGTAACCGCACAATGAAGAAGCCCTTTTTAGTTTTCTCTACTTTTTTCATTGGTATGAGATTCTTCGCTTCGCTCAGAATGACCTTTTTTATCAGCAAAACTTTACTAAACGACTAAACTATCACATAATTT
>JAGAMH010000090.1 GCA_017624815.1 Clostridia bacterium | reverse complement strand
TATTCAAAGCTTAATTTACATAGTTCTCGTTTACGCGGTATGCCGCATTTTAAGAATTATATTTAAGCGCCGCATGGAAAAGAACAACAGGGCAAAAACTGTTCTCGTTTTAATAGACGGGCTTATAAAATACGCTTGTGCAATAGCTATTATAATTTTAATTTTAAAGGCTTGCGGCGTAGATACTACCGCGTTAATCGCCTCCGTTGGCGTATTGACGTTAGTCGTAGGTCTTGGCGCACAACCGCTTATTGCCGACATTATTGCAGGTATATTTATTATATTTGAAAACGAATACAACGTAGGCGAAATAGTTTCTATCGACGACTTCCGCGGAACGGTTATGGAAATAGGCGTGCGTTCTACCAAACTTTTGGATGCGGCAGGCAATATAAAAATAGTAAATAACAACGATATTGCAAATATCGTAAACCTTTCGCGCGAGCCTTCCCTTGCGGTAGTAGACTGTGATTTCCCCTACGACGTACCCCTTGAATTTATCGAAAATTTAATTGATAAAAATTTAGATAGAATCCGCAGTCGCATTCCCGCCATTACCGAAGGTCCTTACTATAAAGGCGTGTGCATGTATAAAGATTCTAACGTTACTATAAAAATAGTTGCAACTTGCGCAGAAGAGAATAGATTCCAAGTTCAGCGTGATTTAATGCGCGAATACAGAATGCTCTTAACGGAAAACGGAATAGACATATCCTATCCTCAAGTGGTTATAAACACCGCAAGCACGCCCGAAATTAAAACGACCAAAAAGCAAAAGGCAAGCGCCGATAAGTTTAACGAAGAGCAAAAAGAGCTTTCTAAGGGTTTGGAAGAACAACCCGAAGGCAATTAATGGAAAAATTTAAATTTGGGTATTGACATTTTTTATCCGTATGTTATAATATAAGTAATAAAACGAAAAAAAGGAGATTTTATATGAAAGGCATCGTTAAAGATTTAAACGGCTTACCTTGGCTCGTTAAAATTATACTTTGTATTCCCGTTTTAGATATAGTTTGGTCGGTTGGCCGCGTTATCAACGGCGTTGCAAAGGGTAGTATTCTTTGGACTATTATTGGTGTATTAACCATAGTTCCTGGTGCAGCTTTTATGTGGTTAGTAGATATCATTTTGGTTATCTTACGCGGCAAAGCTTTTGCTATGACCTAATAAAGAGTTAAAAACGATTAAACGCCCGTTTGCTTTAATGCAAACGGGCTTCGTTCGTTAATTGACATAGTCTTTAATTTTTGTTATTATATTTTTAAAATCAAATAAGCGGAGAATAAAAATGAAAATAATTATAGCGTCAGATATTCACGGCTCGGCGTATTGGTGTAAAAAACTTATAGACGTGGTAAATAAAGAAAATCCCCAAAAGTTACTTTTGCTAGGCGATATTTTATATCACGGACCGCGCAACCCATTACCCGACGAATATAATCCCCCAAAGGTAGTGGAATTGCTTTCTTCCGTTAAAGAAAAAATACTCTGCGTTCGCGGCAATTGCGACGCCGAAGTAGATCAAATGGTTTTGCCGTTCCCCATTTTATGTGAATACGGCGTAATTTCCGACGGCGAGGTTAATATTTATTTTTCCCACGGACACAGAGAAGTTTTACCCTTATTGCCCACCGACGTTTACGTAACGGGGCACACTCACGTTCCCGTAGACGAAAATTTAGGTTACAGACATTTAAACCCCGGCTCAACCTCGCTTCCCAAAGAAAATTCCAACCACGGCTATATTCTTTACGAAAACGGAAAGTTTAGCTTTAAAGCTTTATAAAATTAAAATAGCAAGTGCCGTTAGCACTTGCTATTACATTTTTAGCCCGTAATTTGTTTTAAGAAAGTCATTTCCTTATCGTCCACGTTACCGTCTACGCATAACACTGCAACACATAATCTTAAAAACGCTTCTGCAACGTCGGCAGGGAAGGAGCGATAAAGCTTGCAAACTATATCTTGCGCTTCCGCATTGTAAAATTCGCTTGCCACGTCAAACGCGCTGTCGTAAGTGTATCCGCCTATAAAGCTAGAAACAAATTGCCATTCTTTATCGGAAAACTTGCCGTTTACTGCAACGGAGGTAAAAATAGAACCTATAAGCAAAGTGTTTACTTTTTCGCGGTCAGTTATAGTTAACATATGCTCCAAAAGTTTTTTATAATTTGCGCCAGCTTCGTTTTCAAGAGAAGAGTAAGAAAGGTTTTTATAACGGTTAATTAAAGAACGTAAATACATATTAAACTCCTTGTTTTTATAATAAAAGTATATCACGCCGCCGCGTATATGTCAATACCAAAACAAAAAATAAAGCCCTATAACTGGGGCTTTTATTACGGTTTTTTATTTATAGCAAAAGTATAGCCCACTATGCTTTAAACAAAGTGGGCTTTTATTTATAAAATCATTTTAAATATAGTCATTCCGGGGTAGTTGGGGCTACTTGCCGTTGCAAATTTGTCGGCTAAAATCTGTTTAGGATCAAAGTCGGATAATACGTGCTTTTCAAACGGAGCTAAATTTACCGCGCCGTGTAATAGCATGTTAATAGCCGTGTCAATGTAGCCGTAGCCGTTAGATATGCCGTAAACGGAAAGCTGTTTTTCAATAATATCTTGCGCGTTAATAGAAAAGCTCACGTTAGAAAAACCGCCCAAAACCATATCCTTTTCGTTTGCCAAAATAGCCGTACAAACGGAAGGGGATATTTTAGAAGAAGTGTTATAAACCGCTCCGTCGCAAAGCTGTCCGCAAGTAGCTTCGTTCACGTTTGCGTAAAGGTCGTCGTCGGCACGCAGCGCGTAGCTTACGCCAACTTCGCTCGCCCTTTTTAAATTCTTTTCGTTGTTGTCGATTAATAGGGGAATAATTTTATGGTATTGCAAAACTTGAGCAATAATATTGCCCAAAAATCTTCCGCCGAAAACGGCAACCCTTTGCCCTGCCGAAAGATTAAGCCTATCGTAAATTTTTTCCGCCAACGCAACGTATTCAATGCAGAGCGCGTGGAAATCGTCTACCGAGTCGGGTAAAACGGTAACGTCGTGATAATCGCAAACTACGAAATCGCGTAAATAACCGTTAAAGTTTTTGCCGGCAATTTTAACGTCGGAACAGCGCGAGTGCTTTCCGCTCTTACAAGCAAAACAGTTTCCGCAACCCTTTGCAGGTTGAAAATACACGCGATTGCCAACGCTTATGCCGTAGCAGTCGTTACCAACTTCGGTAACTATACCAATGGCAAAACGGCCCACGGTTACGGGGTAGTCGGCTTTAATAGTGCCGCCGTATACGAGCGAATCGAAGTTGGAAATCATTACGTGCGTAACTTTTACCTTAACTTCTAAGGGGGCGATAGTGCTTTCTTGCTGATTTTGTTTTTTAAGGGACGCAGTCCCAACTAAAATCCAATCGTTCATAATCTGCTTTCATTATACGATAAATATCAATTATTTGCAACTAAAAACTCAAAAAATAAAAAAAAGTAATTTAATTTGCGTTTACCTAAAAAAATAATTGACTTAAAAACGCAGTTGTTATATAATTATTTAGCATTAGAAGAAATATTAGCGAGGTGAAAAAATGAAACCCGAAATTCATCCTGATTATCATGAAGTAACGGTTACGTGCGCTTGCGGCGAAACTTTCAAAACGGGTACTACCAAAAAGGTAGAAACGTTAAAGGTTGATATCTGCAATAAGTGCCATCCTTTCTTTACGGGCAAGCAAAAACTTGTTGATACCGGCGGCCGCGTAGATAAGTTCAAAAAAAGATACAACATTTAATTTTATACCGCGCAAAAATAGTATTTGCAGTTTATGCGGTTTTATCTCAGAAAAATCGGCTCCGATATTATTTCGCGAGCCGTTTTTTTGCGTTAGTTAAAATTTAAGGTAATTTATGGCTAAAAAAGAAAAGTGTAAAAAAACGGGCTGCTATATCGGCGGACAGGCGGTATTAGAAGGTGTTATGATGATGGGCAAAACGTGTATGGCAACTGCCGTGCGCGACCCCGACGGCGAAATTCAAATAGAAGCTTTGCGCCTTAACAAATCGCCCGCCGTTCAAAAGATTGCTAAAATCCCCCTCATACGCGGATGTGTAAATCTTTTCTCTTCGCTTACGCGCGGAACTAAAACGCTTATGCGCTCTGCCGCCGTTTACGGGGACGAAGGGGAAGAAGCTTCCGGCTTTGAAAAGTGGCTTGCTTCTAAATTTAAAGTAAATTTAATGGACGTAGTTACGGTTATTTCCACTATTTTGGGAATAGGTCTTGCCGTGGCGCTATTTATGATTTTACCCAACGTAATAGTTTCGGGGCTTTGCAAATTAATTCCCGCAATAGACGAAACGGCTTGGGAATTCGTTATTTTGGGCGTTATAAAGCTTGCAATATTTTTAGTATATCTGGGGCTGATTTTGCTACTTAAGGATATAAGAAGGCTTTATATGTACCACGGCGCGGAACATAAAACCATAACGTGCTACGAATACGGCTTAGACCTCACGCCTGAAAACGCTAAAAAGTGCACTCGCATACACGATAGATGCGGAACGTCGTTTATGTTTATAGTTTTATTTATAAACATAGTAATTTTATCCCTCGTTCAATGGCTTTTAGGCGTACATTTAATAGAAAGCGGCATTTATAAAGCGCTTGCAAAAATAGGCATAGAAATAGTATTATTGCCCGTTATAGCAGGCTTTTCGTACGAAGTTTTAAAGTTTTTAGCAAAGTTCGATAACCCCTTCGTAAAAATTTTTAAAGCACCGGGAATGTTTATACAAAAGGTATTTACCACTCGTGAACCCGAACCCGAAATGTTAGAAGTGGCAATTGCCGCTTTTAAAAAGGTTTTAGAAATGGATGCCGACCCTTCCATACCAGAATGCAAATTCGTTACGGGCGGAATTCTTGGCGAAAAACTTGAAGAAACTAAAAAACTGTTTAAAGAAAGAGAAATAGACGAATCCGACGCAGAGTGGATTTATTCGCTTATCTTAAACGTTAAGCGCAGCGAATTTTCTAACGAAACTATAATAACTGCCGCTCAGGCAAAAAAACTTGATAAAGTAATAACCGAACGACTTACCGGCAAACCGCTTTGGTACGTTATAGGCGATACCGAATTTTACGATTGTAAAATTAAGGTGGACGAAAGGGTGTTAATTCCCCGTCCCGAAACGGAGCTTTTAGCCGAGCTCGCCGTAAAAAACGTAAAAGCAGGCGATAAAGTTTTAGATATGTGCACGGGAAGCGGCTGTATTGCAATTTCCGTTGCAAAGCATTGTCAAGATAAAAACGTTAAGGTTACCGCAGTAGATATATCTTTCGAAGCGTTGTCGTTGGCAAGCGAAAACGCCGAAGAAAATCAAGTTAGGGTAAACTTTATTCAAAGCGATATGTTTGCTAGCGTTAGCGGAAAGTATAACTTAATAGTAAGCAACCCCCCGTACGTACCTACGGAAGAGATAGCGTTACTGCAAACGGAAGTTAAAAACTTTGAACCTAAAAAAGCTTTAGACGGTGGCAACGACGGCTTGAATTTCTACCGCACGATTGCGCAGAATATAGGCAATTATTTAGTTGAAGGCGGTATATTGTTGCTTGAATGCGGCGAAAACCAACCTAATGAAATAGTAAAGCTTTTTGCCGAATATAAAAGCGCCGATATTATTAAAGATTTATACGGCGTGGAAAGATTTATAAAAATAGCGTTTTAAATAACCCGAAGAAAGGATTATTATGGAAGATAAAATGATGTTAAAATTGGCGGACGTATATAAAAGATACACCGACCTATCGCAAAAGTTGGCAGACCCCGAAATTATTTCCAACCCTGCCGAATTTACTAAAATAGCAAAGGACCAGTCGGAAATATCCGAAACGGCGACGAAGTACGAAGAGTATTTGTCTGTTCAAAAGCAAATGACCGACGCGGAAGAAGCCGTAAAAACGGAAACCGACCTTGAAATGAAAGAGCTTTTAAACGAAGAAGTATATTCGTGCAAAAACCGTTTAGAAGAAATTCGCAGCGAACTTAAAATACTGCTTTTACCTAAGGATAAAAACGACGACAGAAACTGCATTATGGAAATCCGCGGTGGTGCAGGCGGCGAAGAAGCGGCGCTTTTTGCCTACGAATTATACCGTATGTACATCAACTACTGCGAACACCACCGTTTAAAGATGGAAGTTGTTGACATTAACGAAACGGAACTTGGCGGCATTAAAGAAGTAGTGTTAAATATTACGGGTAAAGACGCGTATAAACAATTAAAGTTTGAAAGCGGCGTGCACCGCGTTCAGCGCGTGCCCGAAACGGAATCGCAGGGCAGAGTGCACACCTCTACCGTAACCGTTGCCGTTTTACCCGAAGCGGAAGACGTAGAAGTGGAAATTAAAGACGAAGACATCCGCGTAGACGTATACCGTTCTTCAGGCGCAGGTGGCCAAAAGGTAAACAAAACGGAAACGGCGATAAGAATAACGCACTTCCCCACGGGCATAGTTGTAACTTGCCAAGACGAGCGCAGCCAGCTTAAAAATAAAGATAAAGCCTTTAAGGTTTTGCGCTCCCGCTTATACGACTATTATCAATCTAAAAACCAAGCCTCGCTCGACGAACACAGAAAGAGCTTAGTAGGTCGCGGCGACAGATCGGAACGCATAAGAACGTATAACTTCCCCCAAGGAAGAGTAACCGACCACAGAATAGGTTTTTCGCTCTATTCGTTAGATACCTTTATTATGGGAGATATATCCGAAATGATAGAAGCCTTGGCTGTTGCCGAACGCGAACGCTTACTTGCTGGCGAATAAAAAACTAAATATTAAAACGGATAAAGTAGCAGCCCCGAAAACGCGAAATCGTTTTCGGGGCTATTTTTTGCCCGTTATAACTATACTTTAAAACAAAAGCAATCATAAGTAGACTTACGTTAAAAATCGTCAATTGACAGTAATAGGCATTTATTTTATAATTCGATTAATAAGAGTAATTAATTTAAAAGCTTTAACCTTGCGCGTAACGTATAAAACGCAAAACGCCGTTAAAGATAAAGGGCACGCAACTTAAAGCCGATAAATTGCAACTTATTATATTACAAATATAAAATGACTAGGAGGTTTTATGATGAACGTTTTAAAAAAGATGAAATTATGGAGAATTTTAACCGCTGTTTTTGCCGTTTTGTTTGCAATATTTTTAGCGGGATATTTCGTTCTTTCAAACTTTTCTGCCGCAGTAAATATGTTCTTTAACACTAAGGAATATAAAGTTGTTAAGGGCGGCAGCGGTGAAGACCCTATTTATTTTGAATCCGACTACGAATTTATGTCGTCGGACCCCGATACTGAAATTAAGGCGGGTGAAGATCTATTTAACGAAGACGCAATAATGATTGAACGGATAGAAGAGGAAGGTGCGGTACTTTTATGGAACGACGGAGCTTTGCCCCTTGATAAATCCAAAAAGATAAGCCTTTTAGGTAGAGGCTCGCAGAGCTTAGTAGAAACGGGAAGCGGCTCGGGCTGGATTTCTTCTTCCGCACGTTCGGCAACTTTAAAGTCTGCTTTTGAGGCGATAGACGTTTCAATCAACCAAACTCTTTGGAATTTTTATAACGGTAAACCGCTCCGTACCGAAAAGAACAACGCTTGTACCGAAGGCTCGGGCGGCAATCTCAGCGTTGGTGAATTGCCTTGGAGTCAATACACTTCCACAGTTAAAAACTCCTTTGCAAATACTACCGCAGTTGTAGTTTTATCCCGCACGGGCGGCGAATACCGCGACCTTTTCGATAACGGCTTAGACTCCGTTGACGGCAAAGGCAATTACCTTGCTTTAACCAAGGCGGAAATAGACCTTTTAGACAACGTGAGAAATTATAAAAACGACGGCACGTTCGATAAAGTTATTCTTTTAATCAACTCTGGTAACCCCTTACAACTCGATAAAATTGCTGAATATAAAAACGACGGCACTATCGACGCTGCTATGTATATAGGCGAAGTGGGAACTACGGGCGCAAACGCCGTGGCAAAACTTCTCGTGGCGGAAGACGGGCTTGCTCCTTCAGGGCACTTAACCGATACTTGGACGTATAATCACAACTCTGCGCCCGCAACGGCAAACGACGGCGATTACGATTATGCAAAATACTCTTCGTTTAAAGATGCAAACTCTAAAACCTTAGTGGAACGCCAAGGCGAATATATGGTTTACCAAGAAGGTATTTACGTAGGATATAGATATTTTGAAACCCGTTACGAAGACTGCGTGTTAGGAGTAGGAGGAGCAAACTCTGCGGTTGGCTCAACCAACGGCGAAGAGTGGAGCTATTCTAACGAAGTAGCTTTCCCCTTTGGACACGGCGAATCTTATACGACGTTCTCTTATTCCGATTTAGACGTGGATTACAGCTCGAGAAAGAGCGAATACGAAATTTCGGTTAAGGTTAAAAACGAAGGCGAAATGGCGGCAAAAGACGTAGTGGAAATTTACCTTCAAAAGCCCTATACTCAATTTGATATAGACAACGGGTTAGAGCAATCTTCCGTTCAGTTGGTGGGCTTTGCTAAAACCGACGAAATAGAAGTGGGAGAAACGGCTACCGTAACCGTTACAGTAGATGAAAAATACCTTACCACCTACGACGACGAAGTAAATCAAAAATACATAATAGAAGGCGGCGACTACTATTTTGCAGTAGGTAACGACGCGCACGACGCGTTAAACAACATTCTTGCGGCAAAGGGTAAAACGGTTGCGGACGGAATGACTGCAAACGGCAACGCCGAACTTGCAAACAAAACTACGCGTTCGGAAAATTTAAATAAATACGCTTATTCGGTATATAACGATAAAGTATTAGTAACTAACCAACTCGACAAGGGTGATTTAGACGCGTATAGCGGAGTGGCAGACGAAAACTTTGCGTACCTTTCAAGAAACGCTTGGTCGGAAACTTACCCCACTTCTTACGTAAAACTTACAATGACTCAACAGCTTGCAAACGACCTTACTTGGGATAAAGCGTTTGAAGAAGACCCCGCAGCGCAAATGCCTACTTACGGCGCAAGTAACGGATTAACCATAGCAATGGTTAAAAACGAGCCTTACGAAAGTCAAGCGTGGGACGACTTGTTAGACCAAATGACTTGGGAAGAGCAAGCGCTTATGTGCAGTAACGCATACCATAGAATAGAAGGTGCGGTAAGCATATTGCTCGACCAATGTATGACGGAAAACGGTCCCGTAGGTATAACCAAGCGTTCCGACTTTCCCAAAGCAAAGGGCGAAGATTATATTCACGTTGCCTATCCTTGCGGACCTATTATGGGCGGAACGTGGAACGTTGAGCTCGTAGAAGAGATGGGCAAACACATGTCGGAAGATATGTTATATACGGGCTATCAAGGCATTTACGGCCCCGGATTAAACCTTCATAGAACGTCGTTTGGCGGACGTAACTGGGAATATCCTTCCGAAGACGCCTTCCTTTCCGGCGCAATAGGTGCGGCAGAATGTAGAGGGATACAAAATAAAGGCTGTACGGCTTACGTTAAGCATTACGCTTTAAACGATACCGAAACCAACCGCAGACACGTTGGTATATGGAGTAACGAGCAAGCCACCCGCGAAATTTACTTGTTGCCCTTTGAAATGGTATTTGCCGCAGAAGACAACGACGAAGCTGCCGCAAGCGCTTGCATGAACTCGTTTACCCGCGTTGGTGCAACTTGGTGCGGAGCAAGCCCCGAACTTTTAATTAACATTTTACGTAAAGAATGGAACTGGACGGGGATTATGATTTCCGACTGGGATACTAATGAAACCATGTCTAAAATAGACGGTATTTTAAACGGCACGGATAGCTTCGACGGTAACAATAGCGCTTCCGTTTATAGCAAATGGAAGGATAGTCCCACCGTTGCACAAGCGTTAAGAACGGCAACAAAACACATAATTTACACCACCGCTCACACTAATATTATGAACGGCATTTCCAGCGACGACAGGGTAGTTTCCGCGTTACCTTGGTGGAAGAGTGCAATAATAACTGCATTTAGTACGTTTGGCGTTTTAGCTATCGGCTCGGGCGCGTGCTTAACGTTATCAATTATTAAAAATAAAAAAGAAAATATTTAAAGTAACTTCGTTGCGGTAGACGGTTGTGTTTGCCGCAACTTTTTACTATTGACATATTCGTCGGTTTGTTGTATAATATTAAAAATGGATAAATTACGGAACGGATTATGAAGAGAAATCAGTCTAAAGAAGATTATTTAGAAGCCATATTAATACTCTCGCAAGAGCAAGAATACGTGCATCAAATAGAAGTTGCGCGTAAAATAGGCGTTTCGCAGCCCGCCGTTCAAAAGGCGTTAAAAATTTTAAAGGCGGAAGAACTTATTTTGGTAGACGGCTTGCATATTTACCTTACAGCACGGGGTAAAGCTTACGCCGAAGAAGTTTTTTCCCGCCATAAAATAATTCGCGACTTTTTAGTTTTACACGGTGTGGATTTCCAAACTGCCGACGAAGACGCTTGCGAAATGGAACACGCTATTTCAGAAAAAACGTTTAACGTAATTAAATTGTTTGTAGAAAAAAATAAAAATGCGGAATAACCGCTAAAAAAAGGAGATATACAATGAAAAAACTTTTTAAAACTTTGGCTGTAACTTTAGTTCTTTGTTTAGCTTTTGCTTTTGCGGGATGCGGCGTAAATCAAGACGCTGCCGATAAAATTAACGCAGCGGCAAAAAACGGTGAACCTATAACTTACGAACAGTTGGTTAAAGACTACGGTGAACCTACCTATAAAATTGGTATTGATTTGGGCGACTTGGGTCAAAACGGTACTTACGTTTGGGTAAACGGTTGCGACACTAAAGGTGAAGTTCAAGATAAATGGGATAATGAAGAACCCGTTGAAGCTTTAACCGTAGTGGTTGTAGGCGGAAAGGCAACGGGCGCAACTTATAGCGAAAATTATACCGAATAATTCAAAACTAAATATTTAATTAAAACTGTTAAATTCGTTTTGGGTTTAACAGTTTTTTTGTTATTCACATTAAATCCCGCGCTTTTACTGTTAAAAATTTTCATACTAAATATTGTGTTTATACGCTTGACTTTATACAATATATATATTATACTTTAAAACGCTGCGTCTGCTTAATTACGGGCAAGATGCTTTTAAAACGCAAAAAATATACAATATATTGTGTTTTAGGGTATTGACAAAGCACAAAATATGTTATATAATGTATAATGCTACGGACTTGCGGCATAAAAAGATAAAAAACGAGGGGTACAGATTATGAAGGTAATTAAAAGAGACGGGTCTACCGTAGATTTTGACAGGACTAAAATAACCGTTGCAATTAGCAAGGCTAACCTTGCCGTAGACGAAGAAGACAGAATTTCCAACATTCAAATAGAAGGTATCGTAGACGAAATAGCAAGCAAACACAAAAAGAGATTGCTCGTTGAAGATATCCAAGACATGGTAGAAGAAAAGTTGATGCAAATGCAAAAGTATCAGCTTATGAAGGCGTATATTTTATACCGTTACGAAAGAGCGCTCGTAAGAAAGGCTAACACCACCGACGAGAGCATCCTTTCGCTTATAAAAAACGCCAACAAAGAAGTTATGGAAGAAAACTCCAACAAAAACGCGCGTACTGCGTCTACCCAGCGCGACCTTATAGCGGGCGAAGTTTCTAAAGACCTTACCCGCCGTATCCTTTTGCCCGAATATATTTCTAAGGCGCACGACGAGGGTGCAATTCACTTCCACGACGCCGACTATTTCCTTCAACCCATTTTTAACTGCTGTTTGGTAAACATTAAAGATATGCTCGAAAACGGCACGGTTATGAACGGAAAAATGATTGAAAGCCCCAAATCTTTCCAAGTTGCTTGCACTATCGTTACGCAAATTATCGCGTCGGTAGCCTCTTCGCAATACGGCGGACAGTCGGTTAACGTTGCTCACCTTGGCAAGTACCTTCGCCGCACCCGCGAAAAGTATATGAATCAATGCAATAAACTTTTCGGCGACGAAATGGCGCAAGAAGCTAAAGATAAAATCGTTGATATGAGATTGAAAGACGAACTCCGCGCAGGCGTTCAAACTATTCAATATCAAATTAATACTTTAATGACCACCAACGGTCAATCTCCTTTCGTAACGTTATTCTTATGGCTTGACGAAAACGACGAATATATCGAAGAAAACGCTATGATTATAGAAGAAATCTTAAAACAGCGTTACGAAGGTATTAAAAACGAAGTAGGCGTATACGTTACCCCCGCTTTCCCCAAGCTCATTTACGTTTTAGACGAAAACAACTGCTTAAAGGGCGGTAAGTACGACTACTTAACTAAAATGGCGGTTAAATGTTCTTCTAAGAGATTATACCCCGATTACATTTCCGCTAAAAAGATGCGCGAACATTACGAAGGCAACGTGTTCTCGCCCATGGGCTGCCGTTCCTTCTTGTCGCCTTGGAAAGACGAAAACGGCGAATATAAATTCGAAGGTAGATTTAATCAGGGCGTAGTTTCCATCAACCTTCCTCAATGCGGTATTTTAGCTAAGGGCGACGAAAATAAGTTCTGGGAAATTTTAGAAGAAAGATTACAAATCTGCTTCGACGCACTTATGGTTCGCCACAATTCGCTTTTGGGAACTATTTCCGACGTTTCCCCCGTGCATTGGCAATACGGCGCAATTACCCGCTTAGAAAAGGGCGAAAAGATAGACAAGCTTTTATTCGGCGGATATTCTTCAATATCGCTCGGCTATATCGGTTTATACGAAGTAACCAAGCTTGTAAAAGGCGTATCTCACACCGAACCCGAAGGTACGGAATTTGCGCTTAAAGTTATGAATTCTCTTCGCGACCATTGCGAAAAGTGGAAGAAGGAAACGAATATCGGCTTTGCGCTTTACGGCACTCCCGCAGAATCGCTTTGCTACCGTTTTGCAAGAATAGATAAAGAACGTTTCGGCACTATTAAAGACGTAACCGACAAGGGCTATTACACCAACAGCTACCATATCGACGTAAGAGAAGATATCGATGCGTTCTCTAAATTCACCTTTGAAAGCCAATTCCAAAAAATATCTTCAGGCGGCGCAATTTCCTACGTTGAAATTCCCAACATGAGCAAAAACCTTGCCGCTATGGAAGACGTGGTTAAGTTTATTTACGACAATATTCAATACGCCGAATTTAACACTAAGTCAGACTTCTGTCACGTTTGCGGATACGACGGCGAAATTATTATAAACGACGATAACGAATGGGAATGCCCCGTTTGTCATAACAAAGACCAGCGTAAAATGAACGTTACTAGACGTACTTGCGGCTATTTGGGCGAAAACTTCTGGAACGTTGGTAAAACTAAAGAAATTAAAGCAAGAGTTTTACACCTTTAATTTTAACGCTAAAGCTTCAAGGCGGATAGCATCCGCCTTGAATTATTTATAGATAAAAGTATAAGATTATGAATTACGCAACTATTAAATGGTACGATATTTCCAACGGCCCCGGGGTAAGAGTTTCTTTATACGTAAGCGGTTGCAGAAACCGTTGCAAAAACTGTTTTAACCCTGAAACTTGGGATTTTAATTACGGTAAACCCTTCACCGAAGAAATACAAAACAAAATAATCGAAGGTTTAAAACCCGACCACATTAAGGGCTTTACTTTGGTCGGCGGCGACCCTTTCGAACCGGAAAACCAAGCGGCTTTGGTAGACTTTGTAGAACGCGTTCGTAAAACCTATCCACAAAAAAGCGTGTGGTGTTTTACGGGATATAAATACGAAGAAATAGTAAAGGGCAATCAGGGCGACAAAAACACCGCTTTGCGCCTTTTAAAGTGTATCGACGTATTAATTGACGGAAGATTCGTGGAAGAGCTTAAAGACCTTAAATTGCGCTTTAAAGGCTCTTCAAATCAACGCTCTATTCTCGTTCAACAATCGCTCGAAAGCGGAAAAACCGTTCTTTGGGACGAAACTTTACCCGAGTAAAAAGTTAGTTAAATTAAGTATATTAAGGGGATAATTATGCAAATCAACGTTAAAAAATTATCAGATAACGCCAAACTTCCCACCTACGGAAGCGAATACGCAGCAGGGGCAGATTTATACGCCGCATTAGAAGGCGAAGTTATTATCGCTCCCCACGAAACGGTAGTTATACCCACGGGCATTGCGTTGGAACTTCCCATAGGTTACGCAGGGCTTATTTATGCTCGTAGCGGACTTGCAACCAAAAAGGGTCTTGCCCCCGCAAATAAAGTGGGCGTAGTAGATTGCGACTATCGTGGCGAAGTTAAGGTGGCTTTACACAACCACGGTAAAATCGAACAAACGGTTGCTCCCGGAGAAAGGGTGGCTCAACTTGTAATAACGCCTTATATCACGGCAAAATTTTTAGAAGCTGACGAGCTTTCAGAAACGGTGCGCGGCGCAGGCGGATTTGGGTCTACGGGCACTAAATAACAAAAAGATAATTAAAACGGCGGTTAGCTTAAAAAAGCTTGCCGCCTATGCCGTTTTTTGTGAATTTTTACATAAAAACTGAAATATTTTTTCAAAGGTACTTGACAGTTTAATCTATTAAGTGTAAACTTAATAAGTAAATACTTATTACGCTATAAAGAGGTATATAATGAAAAATTACGTTGGTATAGATATTGGCGGTATGACGATTAAAGGTATTATTTGTGACGGCGAAGGAAACGTCCTTGCAGAAGGTACTATCGTAACCGGTTGTGAACTTGGCGGCGAAAACATGTGTAAAAATATTGCTATTTTAGTAGACAATATGTACGCAAACTGTAACGCTGATAGACATCTTGCGGCAGCAGGCGTAGGATGCCCCGGACTTATCGACAGTAAAAACGGCGTAGTCGTTTTTGCAGGCAACTTAGGATTAAACAACTTCCCCTTGGTAAGAGTGTTGGAAGAAATGATTAAAATACCCGTAAAAATTACCAACGACGCAAACGCTGCAGCTTTAGGTGAAGCGAAATTCGGCGCAGGTAAAGATTATTCCGACAGTATTTTAATTACGCTTGGAACGGGCGTTGGCGGTGGAATAGTTATCGGCGGAGAACTTTTCGAAGGCAATAAATCTGCGGGTGCGGAAATAGGACACATGGTTATTGAACGCCACGGCAATCATTGTAACTGCGGCAGACGCGGCTGTTTTGAAACGTATTGCTCTGCAACGGCGTTGATGAAAAAGACGAGAGAGGTTATGGAAGACAATCCCGGTTCGGAAATGTGGAAAACGTACACTTCAGAAACGGCTACCGGTAAAACGGCTTTCGATTATTACGATACCGACTACGCTGCAAAAGAAGTTGTGGACTGGTACGAAAAATATTTGGCTTGCGGTATTGCAAACCTTGCAAACATATTCCGTCCTCAAGTAATAATGCTTGGCGGCGGCGTATCTGCTCAGGGTGAAAATTTATCCAAGCCCTTACAAAAACTCGTAGACAAAGAACTTTTCGGCGGAACGGACTTTGCCCCCGTAAAAGTAGTAACGGCGTCGCTTGGCGGAAGAGCGGGCGCGTTCGGCGCGGCAGCGCTTGCAATGTAAGTCCTCCTTAAAAATAAGAGGTAAATAATGATAAACGAAATTCCCGAAATATCTTTAAAGAGATTGCCCGTATATTTAAACTATCTTCGCAACCTTGATAAAGAAAAAAATAAATACATATCTTCGGGCGCAATAGCGTTGGCTTTGGGTATGGGCGAAGTTTTGGTAAGAAAAGATTTAGCTTACACCGAAGCCGTGGGCAGACCTAAAATCGGCTATTTGACTGAAGAGCTTATTACCGCATTAGAAAGCTTTTTGCATTGTAACGAAGTGCGCAACGCAGTAATAGTGGGCGTCGGCGGTATAGGAAGGGCTATTTTAGGCTACGGCGGCTTTAAAAATTACGGTATAGAAATGGTTGCCGCGTTCGATAGCGACGAAAAGAAAATAGGCACTACCGTTGCCGGCAAACCCGTGCTTAGCACTACCGAATTTAAAAGCGGTTTAAAGCAATATAACGCGGATATGGCGGTATTAACCGTACCTGCAAGTGCCGCTCAAGCGGTTGCAAACGAACTTTACGAAGCGGGCATTAAAGCTATTTTAAATTTTGCCCCCGTGCAATTAACCTATCCCAAGCACGTTATTGTAAGAAATATAGACGTTGCTGCGCGTTTGGCAGTTTTATCCACTTTAATTAAGTAAAATAGTACCCACTCTACCGCCAGTAGAGTGGGGCTTTTTTTTCGTAGAACGGTATAAATCAACAGAAGAGTTGATTTTGTTGATTTTTCAATGTTAAATAAGGTAAAATTTGGGCATAAATAAATTACCGTTTTTTGGAGAATTAGTTATGTCTGAATACAAAATTACGTGTAGTTCTACTTGCGATTTATCTGCAGAGCATTTAAAGGCGTTAAACGTAGAATACTTAAAATTTCACTATATTATAGACGGCGTTGAATACCCTGACGATTTATATCAATCCTGTACCCCTAAAGATTTTTATAACCGCATAAAAACGGGCGCGTTACCCACGACTTCGCAAACCACCCCCGAAGAAGTTACGGCGTTGATAGAGCCCATGTTAAAAGCTGGGTACGACGTTTTGCATATAGAATTTTCTTCCGGACTATCGGGCAGTTATAACTCGGCGCTCGCCGCTCAAAAAATACTTTCCGAAAAGTATCCCGAACGCAAATTTTTAGTTGTCGATTCGCTTGCTGCGTCTTCCGGCTACGGGCTTTTAGTGGATAAAGCCGTAGAGCTTAAAAACGGCGGCATGGCGATACAAGATTTAAAGGATTGGTTAGAAGAAAATAAATTAAGAGTAAGACATTGGTTTTTTACCACCAACTTAACGCACTTTAAGCGTGGCGGAAGAGTTTCGGGTGCGGCGGCAATGTTCGGTTCAATGCTCAATATTTGCCCCGTATTAGACGTAAACTCGCAAGGCAAGCTTATCGTTCGCAAAAAGAAAATAGGCAAGAAAAAAGCCATTAAAGAGCTTATAGATACCATGCTTCAAGAGGCGGAAAACGGCGAAGATTATAACCAAAAATGCTATATGAGCAATTCTATGGTTCCCGACGACGCCGCAAAAATCGCAACGACGTTACAGTCTGCGCTGTTAAGAATGAACGGCAGGGTGTTAATAAACCATATAGGCACGGTAATAGGCTCGCACACGGGCGACGGCACGGTTGCCTTGTTCTATTTTAGCAAAGACAAACGCGGCGAATAATTACACTTTTTATAAAAATTACGCAAACGGCAAAGGCTATTGTAGCCTTTGCCGTTCATTATTTTAAAAGCGTTAAAATATATTAATGCTATGAAAAGTGATAATTTTAAAAACGGTAAAAGTTTCGTTAGGGCAAGTATTGCCGCGTCGGTGGGGCTTGGTAACGTTTTGCGCTTCCCGGGGCTTTGCGCCAAATTCGGCGGTGGTGCGTTTTTGCTCGTTTACGGCGCGGCAACTTTTATTTTGGGTGTGCCTTTACTGTGCACCGAAATTGTTCTTGGCAGAAAATACCGCTCTTTAGCGCCTAAAACGTTTGAAAATTTACGCAAGGGCGGCAATTTGTTGGGTTGGGCAGCGGTTAGCAATTCGCTTACCGTGGCTATTTTTTACGCCGCTATAATAGGTTGGATTTTAAGCATGGCGGTGGGGATAATTCCCCTTGCCCTTTCTCAAAATACGCTTTCTTCCGCTCAAATTGCCGGTTGGTTTTTTAATAACGTTTTAAAAAGTGGTGAAAGTTATTTAAAAAGTTTTTCGCCAATGCCTCTTTTATTTACCGTGATAGGCTGGGTTATTATATATTTTTGCGTTAAGGGTGGCGCGTCGGCGCTTTCTAAAATAAGCAAATACACGCTTTTAATTCCCATAATTACCTTGTCGGTTATTGCCGTTCGGGGGCTTTTATATAAAAACGGAATACAAGCTTTAGCCGCTCTGTTCACGCCCGATTTTTCCGCCCTTTTAAACGTGGAACTATGGGTTGCGGCGTTGGGGCAAGCGTTTTTTTCGCTATCCGTTTTGGTGGGGGTAATGCCTGCTTACGGCTGTTACGCTCCACAAAATTTGCCCGTGTTTTCTTCGGCTTTAACTATTGCAATAGCCGATTTTGCCGTTGCTACCTTGGCGGCAATAGCCCTTTTTACCACGGCTTACGGAGCGGGATTAACCGATCTTATTCAGCCTTCGGGAATAGCTACCGCCTTTTGCTTATACCCCGTTGCAATAGTTTCAATATTTCCAAATTACCCCGTTATTTCGGGCGTATTCGGGGGTATTTTTTATTTATCGCTGCTTTTAATAGCTTTGCAATCAACCCTTTCTTTAGCACAAGCATTTATTGGTGCGCTGCAAGATAAGTTTAATCTTTCCCGTAAAAGGGCGCAATTATTTACGTTTATTCCCGCGGCTATAATATCATTTTTCTTTTGTTCTAACGTTGGCGTTCTCTTAGTGGAAATTTGTGATACTTTCGCCAACGGATATAACTTATTGCTCTTAGGTGTTTTAGAATGCTTTACGTTAATTTCTTACGGCAATTTCGGCGGCATTTGTAACGGTATTAATAAAAACTGCGCCCATTTAAAAATGCCCAAAAAGGCTTTTACTTTTTCTTTAAAATACCTTTGTCCCGCAGTATTAATTTTTTTGTCGGCGGCGTGCATAGTAAACGCGGTAACTCGCCCCAACGTATATCCCTTGTGGGCGCAGCTTGTTTTTGGCGTAGGTGCAAGCGTTTTGGTATTTTTAAGCGGCGTTTTGTTAAACGTACCCAAAAGGGTAATAGCCGTGCGCCCGTTAAAACGTAAAAAAGTCCGTTGACAATATCCGTTAGGGGTGATATAATTTAATTGCGTATAAATTTGCGCATACAAGAGGTATACCATGGAAAAAATAACTAAAGTTATTTCCGCTTTACAAAATAACGGTTTTACCGCCGTGTATGCAAGCGACGGTAAAGAGGCTTTAACCTGCGCCCTTTCCATTATTGGCGAAGGCAGCGTAGGCTTTGGCGGAAGCGTTACCGTTGACCAAATTGGGCTTTATCCCGCACTTAAAGAGCGCAACAATAGCGTTTATTGGCATTGGAAGGGCGATTCAAGCGCTAACGCCAACACCGCTGATTTTTACGTTTGTTCGGCAAACGCTTTAACGGAAGACGGTAAAATAGTGCAAATAGACGGCAACGGAAACAGAGTAGGCGCTATGATAAGCGGACCTAAAAACGTTATTTTAATAGTGGGCAAAAATAAAATATGCGCCGATACGGAGCAGGCAATTAAGCGAATTAAAAGCGTAAGTTGCCCCCAAAACGCCAAAAGACTGGGATTAAAATTGCCGTGTGCGGAAACGGGAGAGTGCAACGATTGTAAAAGCCCTTCGCGCATGTGTTCTATAACGGTTATTTTCGATAGACCGTCTAAGTGCGTTAAAAAAACGACGGTAATTTTAGTTGACGAAAATTTAGGATATTAACAAAAGGAGAATTATGGCAAACGTTTTAATTATAGAAGACGACGACAATATGAGAATGCTTTTAACCGTGCGTTTAAAAAATAATTATAACGTCGTAACTTCAAAAAACGGCAAAGAGGCGTTAAGCACGGTTGAAAACGGCGGTATAGACGTTATAGTAACGGATATAATGATGCCGCAAATAGACGGTTACGAATTCGTTGAAATTTTGCGTTCGCGCGGGGATAATACGCCGGTAATTATGCTAACGGCAAAAGATTCTATAAGCGATAAGGGCAAGGGTTTCGGCGTAGGCGCAGACGACTATTTAACTAAGCCCGTAAATTTTGAAGAGCTAGTATGGAGAATAAACGCTCTTCTTCGCCGCAGTAAAATTGCCAACGAAGGTAAAATAACTATAGGTCAAGTGGAAGTTAATAAAGAAAGCTTTACCGTAACTCGCGGTGAAGAGGTTTACGAACTGCCTTCTAAAGAATTTCAGCTTTTATATTTATTGCTTTCCTACCCCGGGAAAATTTTTACCAAAGAAAACATTTTAGATAGCGTTTGGGGGTATTCTTCGGAAAGCGACGAAAATACCGTTAGAACCCATATAAATAGGCTTAGAAATAAGTTTGAAAACTTCCCCGAATTCGATATAGTAACCATACGCGGTATAGGTTATAAGGCGGTAATTAAAAAATGAATATATTCCAATCATCCAAACGCAAAATAAAGCGCAAAAAGCGTTCGGAAAAAATTCTTTCAAGCCACTTTTGGGCGTTTGCGTTGCTCGGGTTCGTACTGCTATTTTTAATTGCGGTGGTGGTGTTATATATAGTGCTAAACGTATCAAAACCGCAAGATAGCAACACCGTAACCATAATGCTTTACGTTATTCCAAGCTGTGCCGTGTGCTTAATAGTGGTGGCAATATTTTTAAATAGCCGCAACCAAAAAAGGCTTGATAAGCTTATCGACGGATTAAACAGAATAGCCGACGGCGATTTTTCTTACAGAATAGAAAATATAGCCTCGGACGATTATAACAGAGTATATTCCGACTTTAATAAAATGGCGGAAGAGCTTTCTTCCGTTCAGTCCCTGCGTGAAAGTTTCGTACACGACTTTTCGCACGAATTTAAAACGCCCATCTCTTCAATAAACGGCTTTGCCAACGTTTTATTAGAAGGCAATGTCTCGGACGAAGAACAAAAGCAGTTTTTAAAAATAATTGCCGACGAATCGCAAAGGCTTTCTTATCTTTCGGAAAATACCTTAATGCTTTCAAGGTTAGACAACATAAGTTTAATAGGCGATAGAGAATTTTATCGTTTAGATCTTCAAATAAAAGACTGCGTAATTTTGCTTGAAAGCCGTTGGGCGGAAAAGGAACTTATTATGTCTTCGGATATGGAAGAGGCACAGTTTTACGGCAACGCGGGGCTTATGCAACAAGTTTGGGTAAACCTTATTTTAAACGCCGTAAAATTTACTGAAAAGGGTGGCGAAATTGCAATCTCCGTAAAAAAAGGCGATGGAAAAATTTACGTTAGCGTTATGGATACGGGCGTTGGTATGTCTGCCGAAGTGCAAGGCCGCATATTCGATAAATACTATCAAGGCGATAAATCCCGCTCCGTTCAAGGCAACGGATTGGGGCTTTCTATCGTAAAGCGCATAGTAGAATTGCACGAGGGTAAAATTTTCGTTAAAAGTGAAGAGGGAGTTGGCTCGGTATTCACCGTTGAATTGCCCGTAAAAAACGAGGAATAGTATGTATAAAGCAGTTTTATTCGACTTGGACGGAACGCTTACAAAGCCTGAAAGCGGGGTGTTTAAGTCGATTGAATATATTGCAAATAAACTTAATTTTGCACTTCCGCCAAAGTCGGAATTACGCAATTTTATAGGCCCGCCCGTGCAGCTTTCCTTTCAAAAATATTTTGGCGTAAGCAAAAGCCAGAGCGAAGAAGTTGCGCTTGAATACCGCAAATATTACCAAGAACACGGGCTTTTAGACTGCGAACTTTTTAGCGGAGTGGAAGAAATGCTTTCCTTATTAAATTCTGCGGGGATTAAATTGCTCGTAGCAACGTCTAAACCCCAAAAATTTGCCGAGGCAGTTTTAAACAAGTTTAATCTTATTAAATATTTTTACAAAGTGTGCGGCGCGGGTTTTTCCGAAAAGGCGGCGGATAAATCTTTAATAGTAAAAAACGCCGTGGCTTTTTCTGGCGAACGAATAGAAGATATTTTAATGGTTGGCGATAGAAAATACGACGTAATCGGCGCAAACGATAGCAATATAAAATGCTTGGGCGTTTTATACGGCTACGGCACTAAAGAAGAATTAATTTTAGCGGGCGCAATTCAAACTGCGGAAACTCCAAAACGGGTGGCGCAACTTATAATAGAAGGTAGCGTTTAAATATACTTAATAATAATTTTACTAAATTAAGGAGGCTTACAATGAACATTAAAAAGACTATTGCAACGCTTTCGGCATGTATTTTATTGGCAGGCGTGGGTACTTTTTCGGCTTGCGGTTCGGAATACGATATAAAAGCGGGACAACCGGCAACTGCCGCACCCGTAAAAATTACTGAAAAAACGGAAGAATTGTGCAATAAAATAAAAGCGCAAAAAGTAACAGGAATTAAGAGCGAAGGCATTAGTTCGGCAACGGGAACGGTAAAGCAAGGAAGCAAGTCGGTTAATATAGACGTAACCACGACGACGCAAGCGGTATCAAACGCTTTAACGGGCGATTTTGATTCGTCTTCTATAAATACGGTAAAAATGGATATGGGCGGCGCTATAATAAGCCAAAATCAATACGAGTATAAATTCATTCGCAATTTTTTAAGTTTTTCGTGTAGCTCCACTTCGGAAGTTACCGACTTTTCTAAAAAGCAATTAACTTATAATGGAACTATTTTAGACACTTATTTGAATAATTTGGGCATAGACGGTATTGGCGGCGCTACTGTAATGGATACAGAAGTTAAACCAGAAAATAATAACGCGCTATTAGAAGAGCTTTTGTCAAACGTTTCAATCGGAGGCGCGCCTCAAATTGATTCAACTATAAAACTTGCGGCGCTAACCAATTGCTTAACTATAGACGGCAAAACGGTAACTTTCGATCTAGTAAACGTTTATTACGCAATTGCAATGCAAACGCAATCTCTTCTTGCAAGTTTAACCGAAAACACTACGCTAACTCAGCTTTTGCAAAACGAAACGGTTAAAACTTATATTCAGGCGTTTACCGACGGCGTATCTATAAGTGAAGAATATTCTTCCGTTTTAAACGCAATTAAGTCGTTAGCTCCCGAAGGTCAAACTGCCGATTTAAGCGCGTTTGCTCCTAAACAGAACTCCACCGTTTACGACTATACTTTAGAGCTTTTAAACTCCGCTGAAGTGGGCGCGCTTTTAAACTGCGAAAGCACCGTTGGTGAGATAAAGCTCGGCGATATAATCGGCGTAGAAGCAGGCGGCTTTACAGCGGTTAAAACGGCTATATTAGGGATTATACCTCAAATTTTTACGACGAACGGAATAAGATTTAGCAGCGATATGCTCGCCGCTGAAGATCAAAGTTTTAGCCTAAAAATTACGCAAGCGCAGACGACGTTAGAACTTAATAGAAAGCAAGAAATAGAAAGCGTTCAATCGGCTATAAAAATTAAATTAGAAATGGTCGATTTAAGGGCGCAAGGCGGAATTGCAGTATTAAATCTTCATACTGAAGTTAACGAAACTCAAGAGTATTTAAATAAAGAAGTGCAGCTTAAAGATATATCTCAATTTACTACAATAAATAGCAAAACGAGCGAAAGTGAAAAGGTAATTGATATAATTGCTAAAGCGCCTTCTAAACAGCAAATAATTGCGGAAGCGTTAGAAAAATTAGAAGAAATAGCCGTATCTTAAAAAACTAAATTTTAATTAAAGCGTTAAAAAACTCGACTTTAATTTAAGTCGAGTTTTTCTTTTATTCTGCATTTAATTCGTTTGGATTATCTTCTTGCGGTTGGTCCTGTTGCGGGACGCCCTTTTTCTTATTATAAAGCTGAACTAAAAAGCCTATAAACATTATAACGGCAAACACTATTAAATAGAAAACGTTTTCCAGTCCGTGCCTAAAAATACTTGCTGCAACCATTATTCCCACGCCGCATAAAGAAAGTATGGGTAAAACGAATCTCTTAAAGGGGTGTAAATCTTTTTCGCGTATCATAAAGGATATTAAAATAGGGATATATAGGGGGTAAATGGTAATTATGGGCAATTCGGAAGAATCGAACGCAAACACTCCCCACCAGCCGAAAAACTGACTGCCTAAAAAGTATATAAACCAAAAAGCGCAAAGAAGTAAGCCGAATATAGAAGAGTTGTGGGGCATGTTCGTTTGCTCGTCTATCTGAGAAAAGACTTGCGGCTTTAGCCCTTGTCCGCGTACCGATAGCGAGAAAGGACCTCTGCAACAGCCCAACATTAAACCGTTTAAAGTGCCAAGGCAAGATATTATAATTAAAAAGTTAATAATAACCGTGCCTGCGCTTCCAAAAAATTTAAAGGCTTCGCTCGTTCCTTGGGTAATTAAAACGCTTGAATCGGTTAAACCTAAAATACCCACGTAATATAAAACGTAAGTTGCCACTACTATAATAGAGCCTATAAAAAGAGCGCGTGGCAAATTCTTTTTAGAATCTTTAATTTCGGCGTTTATAGACGTTGCTATTATCCAACCTTCATAGGCAAACGCCGTACAACAAATAGCCGCAAATAGTCCGCCGTTTTTAGGGGTAACGGCTTCGGCAACGTGAGTAAAGTTGGTAGTAAGCGTGCCGTTTACAAGCCCGATTGCCGTTCCCACAATTGCAATAAACGCCAAGGGCACTAGTTTTATTATTGTGGTGGAAACCTGAATTTTACCCGCAATTTTAGGTGCAATAGTATTAATAAAATATACTAAAACTAAGTAAAAGGCAGCTATTGTAATACATTCTGCGCTATATAACGCTTGGGGGCTGCTGGAAGAAACGCCAAAAATCGCCACCATGGTATAGCGAGCAGAAACCCATGCCAAAACGGAAGTCATGGCAGGGTAATATATAAGCGAAATAAACCACCCAACGTAGTAAGCGTAAGTTTTTCCGCAGGTAGCTTCGGCGTAGTCTATAACGCCGTTCACCTTAGAATATTTGGTAGCCATAACCGAAAATGTAGAAGCAATGGTTACCATAACTGCGCCGCCAATAAGCCAAGCTATTATTCCTTGCAAAGCGTTTCCGCCCGTAAGCATTAAAACGTCTTCCGTTTTGAAAAACACACCCGAGCCTATTACTATTCCAACTACCATGCAAATGGCCGTTAAAAGACCGTATCTTTTATTTAACTGTTTCATTTTACTCCTTATTTTAGTTTGCGTAATATCTATAAGATTATAATATAAAATACGTGCAATTTCAAGGGGTTTTGTAAAAATAAAATTTCAGCTATAAAAATTTATTAATAAATATTGATTTTTCCGCCGTTCGGTGGTATTATATTATAGATAAAAATATTACGGAGCTAGTTATGAAGGTTACTAACGATATAAAATATATAGGCGTTAACGATAGGGATATCGACCTTTTCGAAGGTCAATATATAGTTCCCAACGGAATGGCTTACAATTCCTACGTTATTTTAGACGAAAAAATTGCCGTATTAGATACGGTTGACCAAAACTTTAAACAAGAATGGTTAAACAATTTAAAGGGCGTTTTAAACGGAAAAATTCCCGATTATTTAATCGTGCAACATATGGAGCCCGACCACTCGGCAAATATTTTAGAATTTACTAAAATTTATCCCAACGCAAAAATAGTTGCGTCGTCAAAGGCGTTTATTATGATGAAAAACTATTTCGGCACGGATTTTGCCGAAAAACAAATAGTAGTTGGCGAAGGTGATAAATTAAGTTTGGGTAAACATAATTTAACTTTCGTAACCGCACCCATGGTGCATTGGCCCGAAGTTATCGTAACTTACGACGAAACGGATAAAGTTTTATTTTCCGCCGACGGCTTCGGTAAATTCGGCGCTTGGGATACCGACGAAGATTGGGCTTGCGAAGCGAGAAGATATTATATAGGCATAGTTGGTAAATACGGCGCGCAAGTGCAAAGCTTGTTAAAAAAGGCTGCAACGCTCGATATTAAAATCATTTGCCCCCTTCACGGTCCCGTTTTAACGGATAATTTAGGTTATTATATAAATCTTTACGATATTTGGTCTAGCTACGGCGTAGAAAGTGAAGGCGTGGTAATAGCCTATACTTCCATTTACGGCAACACCAAAAAGGCAGTAGAGCTTTTAGCGCAAAAGTTAGAAGAAAAAGGCGTAAAAGTAGCGGTAAACGATTTGGCTCGCTGCGATATGGCAGAAGCGGTAGAAGACGCGTTCAGATACGGTAAAATCGTTCTTGCAACCACCACTTACAACGCAGATATATTCCCCTTTATGCGTGAGTTTATAAACCATTTAACCGAGCGTAATTTTTCCAACAGAACGATTGCCTTTATAGAAAACGGCAGTTGGATGCCCATGGCAACTAAAGTTATGAAAAATATGTTTGAAAAGAGTAAAAATATTAATTACGCTCAAAATAACGTTAAAATTTTATCGGCGTTGAACGAAGAAAGCGTTGCGCAAATAAACGCTCTCGCCGAAGAAATAAGTAAATAAATTAGGAGGATAGAAAAATGAGCAAATATGTTTGCAACGTTTGCGGTTGGGTATACGACGAAGAAGTAGGCTGTGAAGAATGCGGCATTGCACCCGGAACGCCTTGGGAAAACGTACCCGAAGATTTTGCTTGCCCTTTATGTGCGGTTGGCAAAGAAGATTTTTCTGAAGAATAATAGTTGTTATTGAGAAACCGTTTTTCGGTTTCTCAATAAATTTTTAAGGGGATAATCGCCACATATTAGGGCGGTAATTGCAAAAATGAAGCTTAAAATAACCGTTAATTCTCACGCGCGTGATAGCGATTACGGCGGAGAGCAGATTATAAATATAAAAGAAGGGGAATTTTTATTAGACGAAATTTTCCGCCTTCACTTTTTTAGAGTTATTATAGATTTAATAGTAGACGGCAACGTTTGCTTTCGTCTTATGGAAGGTTCGCAAGCGCATTACTTTATTTTAAATAAAAGTGAAAGCCAAGCGTTTTACGAGCGGGAAACGAGTATCGGCTACGATAGTTTTTCCTTTAATCTTTTAAATTAAACACACAGGAGCAGTTATGAAAATAACCGTTGTTGACTTTTATACGGTAACTAGAGAGGGTGACGTAAAATTTAAAGAGCTTGAAAGTTTAGGCGAAGTTAGTTACTACGGCGTATTAACGCCCGAAGAGCTTAAAACCGCCGCAAAAGATTGCACCGCTCTTTTAATAAACAAGGCGGAAATTACCGAAGATTTACTTTCTGCTTGCCCTAAAATTAAATATATAGGCACTTTTTCTACGGGATTTAATAACGTCGATTTAGCTGCTTGCAACCGCCGCAATATAACCGTTTGCAACGTGCCTGAATATTCTACCAACGCAGTAAGTCAGCACGTTTTTGCCCTTCTTTTAAATTACGCTGGTCAAATTGCAAACTATCAAAAATCGGTTGCCGACGGCGACTGGATAAAAAGCAGTCAGTTTTGTTATATGCCGTGGGCAACGCAAGAAATTTACGGCAAAACTTTCGGCGTAATAGGCTATGGAAACATAGGTAAAGCCACGGCAAAAATTGCGCAGGCTTTTGGTATGAACGTTTTGGTATATTCCCGCAGCAATCATAGCGATTGTCCCTATAAAAAGGTTAGCCTTGATAAGATTTTTGAGCTTAGCGATTACCTTTCTTTGCATTGCGCGCTAAACGAAGATACCAAAAAAATCGTCAACGAAAAAACACTTTCTTTAATGAAAAATTCCGCCGTTCTTATAAATACTGCTCGCGGCGGTTTGGTAGACGAAGACGCCCTTGCAACGATGTTAAATACAAACAAAATAGCCGCCGCTCTTTTAGATACGTTGGCGGTAGAGCCTATGCTTGCAAATAACCCGTTATACGGCGCAAAAAACTGTTTTATTACGCCGCATATAGCGTGGGCTCCCTCGGAAACGCGCCAACGAGTCGTCGATATTGCAACGCAAAATTTACAGGCATATTTAAACGGCGCAACGCAAAATAAAATAAGTAAATAAAATTTAGCCACGCAAAGATATGGTGCTTTTGGGCAAGTTAACTGCTTGCGAAAAATGCACTTGCTTTTTACTTTTGGGCGTGTTATACTGATATTATCAAATAGGGGGAATTTAAAATGAAAGCGTACAAGCATTTAACGAACAACGGACAGGAAGCCGTATTCAAACTTGACGGTAAGGCGTTTTATAACGTGGAACTTTCCAACGAGGAACAATCGCTCCTTGAAAAAGAGGCACTTTACGATAAATATTATATACTATACGAGTGGGATTTTGAAAGCCATGCCGACAACGACGGCGGTATCGACGCGTGGGATTTTGGCGAGAAGAATATTCCCCTTGCCCCCGAAGATAGCATTATATTAAAAGGCAAGGTTATAGGCTTTTATTCTTGCGGACGCGTATTCTTAATTGATGACGGCGTTAGCTATGCAGGCGGACGAGGTTCAGAATATATTGGCGGCTGGGGCGACGTTTCCTCTTCATCGAGCTATACCCTAAAAAAGAAGGAAAAATAATTTTTTAACTTTAACATAATAAAAAAGAGAGAACTTAGCAAAACTGCTTCGTTCTCTCTTTCGTTTATTTTAATTTTTTTACTTGGTCGGTAAGTTTTACATTTTGTAAAAAAGCAAATTTTCCGCCAAAACGCCGCATATTTATCGGCTTTTTCTATTTTAATTTTAAGCTTCGAGCGAGCTTTCCACCGTTTTTAAGTCGTATTGCATAACGCCCAAGTTATAGCTTAAAGGAACTAAAAGTTTAAGCATGGTAGAACGGCACCAGTTTTGCGTTGCGTTTGAAACGGATGCAAACCAAGCCGTGTGGGGGCTTCCCGACATTTCCGCCTGTAGCGTTGATGAAACTGCGTTATATTTAACTGTCTCTTCGGCGGTTATATATCCCGCGCCAACTAACGCTTCTTTTATCTGCGTTTGGGAATCGGGGAGAGCACCTTCGCCCGAAGAAGATATTCCGTAATTTTTATAAACGCCTTCGGCAGGTTGAACAACGCTTATTATTTTAGAATAAGTAGAAGAGTTGGTGTTAAGCGCTCTCATTGCAAAATAAACGCTTGCGTTATCGAATACGCTATATCCCGTTTCGTTTAAGCCTCCTATAACCTTTTTAACTTCCGCGCTATTTGCTCCGCTCGTAAGGTCGGTATAAACGGTAGTTGCTTGCGAACAGTCGGAGTTATAATACGTTTTATATAAATAATCCATTTTAATCGTCATTTCGGCAACCGTTTTGGGATTTAAAGTTTTGGGCGAAGTGGAGTGTACTTCTATCGAGCTATAAACGGGTTCAAGGTTTTGACCTGCCGAACGGAAGTAGCAAACGGAAGTAACGCCGTCGTTAAAGGTGGGCGTACTCTCTCCCGTAGCCGTTAAAACGTATTTACCTGAAAGGGTAAGTTCGGTTTTTAAAACGTATAAAACTTCTTGCTTGTCTTGTTTATATTCGCTTAAAGTGCCTTCGTTCCAGTTAAAGTTTTCGGCGTAGAATTCGGTAACGTAGGTACAATTGGAATCGTATTCAACGCTAAATTTGGTGTTTGTTGCGCTATTTTCGGCTAATTTTACGCTGTAAATAAGTTTTTCGTGCGAACCGTTTAACGTAGTTTGTTGAACGTTGGGATAGGTTGTGTTCTTGTACCAGTTTGCCGAGGTATTGGCAACAACTTTACCCACTTTTGCACAGCCAACCGCGCCTATTACGGCAACGGAGAGTGCAGAAACTGCTAATATTTTAGTTAAAGTTTTCATAAATAGTCCTTAATTTTACGCGCAGTTTGGGCGCGTTTACTCTTTTACGCTTAAATTATAGCACATAATTTAATAATTGTAAAAACTTTTATGCCTAAAAAGTTTAAAAAAAGAAGTGCGATATGTTATAATAAAGGTATGAATAAAAGTTACCTTGCTCCGAGCTTGTCGGTTGCGCTTACAAAACTCAAAGAAATAGTTGCCCAAAACGAAAGTTTAGGCAAAAACACGGTAATTTTTTGCGAAGACAGATTATCGCTTGCCGCAGAACGCACCGTTTGCGCCGCAGTTGGCGGAACGTTTTTAACGGGCGTTTATACCTTTGCGCGCTTTTTATCTTCCGAAAAGAAGTTAACGCAAAAAGTATTGTCAAGTCAAGGCTCGGCAATGGTTATAAGAAAGATTATAGAAGATAACGCTCGGCAGTTTAAACTTTTTAAAAAGTTATTTTCCGCGTCGGGGGCTCAAGCCGTATACGATACCATAGCCGTATTGTACTCTTCACGCGTTTCCCCCCAAGATATTAGCCAAATAACCACAGAAAACACCCTTTTTAAAAGCAAGTTAAACGACTTGGCTTTTATATATTCCGAGTATAATAAATACCTAACCGAAAACGGTCTTTTAGATAGAAATACATATTTAAAATTATTGCCCGACGTTATTGAAAATAGTTCAAAAATAAAGGGTAGTAGCGTAATACTTTTGGGCTTTCAGTCCTTTACCAGCTCCACTTCGGAGTGCGCCCGCGCGTGCATGCGAGCGGCAAATTCGGTAGACGGAATATTTATCGGCGGCGCAGAAGATATTTACACCAACGAATCTGTTGCGGCTTTCCATTCCGTTGCAAAAGAATTCGGCGGCGCGGAAAACGAAAATTTGCAAAGCACCCTTTGCCTCGAGGCAGAAGTTATAAGAAAAACGCTTTTTAACCCCGAACGCTTTATCTGCGAAAATAAAATAAAAACGGATAAGGTTCATATTTTCGAGGCGGCGGACGAAGTGGAAGAGTTGGAATTTATCGCCGCAAGTATTAAAAAACACGTTTTATCGGAAGGGGAACGCTACGCTAAAATTTCGGTAATGCTCCCCGACGTAAAATCTTCGCAGTCTACGCTCGAAAGGGTGTTCGGGCAGTTTAAAGTGCCCTATTATATCGATAGAAGAATACCCCTTTCCGAACATTTTATTTGCGATTTTATAATAAACCTTTTAAATTGCTTGCACGACGGTTGCTCTTTTGAAAGCGTTAACGCCGTAATTTCCTCTCCGCTTTTCCCCGTGAGCAGAAAAGATAAAGACATATACCGTAACTATCTTTTAAGATTCGGCAATTTTAGGGGTGCGGCAAAGCGTGAACCTAAAGAAGAAGTATGCAAAAACGGCGGCTTTAACTATGCGTCCGTGCACGGCGTATACGAAGTTTTCAACGGCACATATAAAATGCTTTTAAAGGGGTCGGGCGCAGATATTACCGTGGGAATTAAGCGTGCACTCGCAAGTTTTGGCGTAGAGAAAAAGTTAGAAGACTTGCACGAAAAGTATAAAGACGTTTACCCCGTAAAGGCACAGTTGGCGGCGCGTGCGTATTCGTCGGCAATAGCCGTTTTAGACGAGGCGGCAGCGCTTACTCAAAATATAAAACTTTCGGTAAAAGAATATATAAAAATACTTAAAAGCGGTTTTACCGCTTGCGAAATTTCCCTTATTCCACCCAAGGCAGATGCAGTTTTCGTCGGCGATATGGTTGCAACGGCAAACACGGGTAGCAACGTCGTTTTTGCGGCGGGATTAACGGAAGCCGTTCCAAAAACGGGTTCTGACACGGCGCTTTTAACGGATAGGGAAATTGCCGAATTAGAGCGCCTTTGCGTTAACGTTTCCCCTAAAATACAGCAAGTAAATTTACGCTCACGCGAGGTTACGGCGTTAAACGTTTGCGCTTTTAGAAAGCATTTATATTTAACCTATCCCGTATATTCAAACGGCGGCGAAACGGCAAAAAGCGAAATTATATCCTACGTTAAAAACGCATTTTTAAACGTTCGCGGCAATCCGCTTACGCAAATAACTCAAAAGCAGTTAAACGCAAGTTTAAAGGCGTTGCCCTATTATTGTAGCGAAGAAATTCCCGCAATTAAACAACTCGTCAACGTTTCTGCCCGCCCCGAAGTAGTTTCGGCAATTTATTCGGCGTTGGAAATAAACGGCAAACAAGCTATTGCCGACGAAGCGCTGATAGAAGACAAACCCCGTGAATTAATTTTAAACGGTAAAAAACTTTTTGGCGGCGAATACGGTTCGGTTTCGCCCACCACGTTGGAAAGTTATTTTGCCTGCCCCTACCAAAACTTTATGTCAAGGGGACTTTCGCTTTTAGAAAGGGAAGAAGGCTCTATGCGTGCCGTAGACGCAGGTAACTTTATCCACAACGTTTTAGAGGACGTTTTCCACCCCGATAAAATTAACGGCGGAGGCGGAGAATTTAGCAAAGAGCAGCTTAAAGAAGTTGCGACGAAAGTGGCAAACGAATTGCTATTAACCCCCAAATATGCCCCGCTTACCGACAGTAAATCGGGTAAATACACGGGTGGAGAACTCGTTTTAGAGGCCGTTGAAGTATGTTTGGGCGCTTTTGAACAGCTTGAAAATTCCAACTTTAAAGTTGCCTATTCTGAAACTTCGTGCAACGTGCCTTTAAACGGCGGCTTAAAGTTATACGGTAGAATAGACCGCGTTGACGAATGCGGCGATATGGTGCGCGTCGTAGACTATAAAACGGGCACTATTACCTCTTCGGCGGATAGCTACTATATGGGCTTAAAGTTGCAGTTACCGCTTTATTTAACTTCGGCGTCAAAGGGAAAAAGACCGATAGGAGCGTATTACTTCCCCGCAACCGTTGGTTACGTTGACGACGGTAAAAACGACGGAGTTTTCCGCCTTAAAGGCTTTATGGATTGTAGTGAAGAGGTCGTGCACAATTCCGACATAACACTTCAACCCAAAAAAAAGAGCAAGTATTTCGACGCCTATTTACCGGGCGGACGAAAGGTTGAAAGCTCTATGCCTAAAGAAGATTTTGAATACTTTATACAATACGCCACGTTAATTGCAAGAAAGGGCGCAGACGAAATGGTTGGGGGCAACGTTACCCCTTCGCCGGCAACAGGCGCTTGCGAATACTGCAAAATGGGCGGAAGCTGTAATTTCTTGGTCGGCGTAGACGGAGAATCGCGAAACGTCGGCTCGATTAAGTGCGAGCAAATTGCAAATATAGTAAAAAAAATAAAGGGGGATAAGTAGTGGCAGAACAGTTAACGAAAGAACAACTTGCCGCCGTGCAAACGCAGGGAAAGTTAATAGTTTCGGCTTCGGCAGGTAGCGGAAAAACCTTCGTAATGATTAAAAAGCTTGCCGATTTAATTGAAAACGGCGCAAGCATAGACGAAGTTTTGGCAGTAACTTTTACTACGAAAGCCGCCGCGCAAATGAAAGAAAAGTTGCGTTCGGCGTTAATTGACCGCATAATATCCGCCGACGAAGATAAAAAATTACACTTAAAAGAGCAACTTTCTAAAATACCGTCCGCCTCGGTTAGCACGATTCACAGTTTTTGTTCGCAAACGCTTAGAACTTATTTTTACGCGTTGGATTTCGATAGCTCTTTTGAAATAATAACCGACGCAAGCGACGAAAAGTTTTATATGAATAAAGCCTTAGAACAGCTATTCGATAGGCTTTACGAACTTGGCGACGTAAAATTTTTACATCTTTTATCCCGCTTTAAAAGAAAGCGCAGCGATGCAAATTTAAAAAAACTGGTTATCGAGGCGTTCAAATGTGTAAAAAATACCGTAGATTACCGTAAAAAATTATCTCAAGTTAGCGAAATTTTTTGCGAGCAAGGTTTTAATAAAATATGCGCAGAACATCAAGCTTTTGCTGTGGAAAAACTTGAAAGATTAAAGCGCGTAATAACCGAATTTAGAAAAGATTTTAACCCGTCCAACATAAAGGATTACGACAAGCGTTTCGACGAAATGTTAGCGTCGATAAATAAAGTTATTAAAGAAAGCGACGTTTTTGCGGCGCTTCCCAAGCTTTCTTCGAATAAGCCCGCGGATGTAAAGGGTGAAGAAGACAAAGGCGAACGCTACAAAAATATGCGAAAAAAGGTGGGCGACGTTTATAATTCGTTATACGATTTTTCTTCCCGCCAAACTGAGCTAGAAAACTTTATAAAAAGTGGCGAAACTATAACGGCGTTCTGTTGGCTCGTTTTGCAATTCGACGACGAATATGCCCAAATTAAACGCGAAGAAGGCAAGTTGGATTTTGCCGATTTAGAGCAATACACTTTAGAATTATTACAAAGGGAAGAAATTGCTAACGAGCTTAAAAAACGCTATAAATACGTTTACGTAGACGAGTATCAAGACGTAAATCCCGTTCAAGAGAAAATTTTAAATCTCGTTTCCGACGAAAACGTTTTTATGGTGGGTGATATAAAGCAAGCCATTTACGGTTTTAGGGGGAGCAAGTCCCTTTTCTTTGCCGAAAAGTTCGGTAAATTTGAAAACGGCGACGGGCACGCGTTAAAGCTTTCTAACAACTTCCGCTCGTCCGACGGTGTTTTAAACTTTGTAAATAGGCTTTTTTCAAGCGTTATGCGTGAAGAAACTTGCGCTATCGATTACAAAAAAAGTTCTATTATGTTGCGCGGCGATAAATATCCCCAAGGCGACGGCTATGCAAAGGTGCACGTTATAGGTAAAAACGCCGCAAAGGAAAAAGACTTTTCTGACGTGTATTCCGTTGCCACAGATTCGGCTAAAAAATCCCAACTTTCGCGCGAAGGATTAGCCGTAGTTCAAATAGTAAAGCAAGCGCTAAACAGTCAATATTTCGATTTAAAGGAAGGAAAGCTTAAAAGCGTAACTACGGGCGATATATGTATATTAACCCGCAAGCGAAAAAACGATAGCGTAACGGGTATAGTCCGCGCTTTAACCGAAGCCGGGTTTGCCGTTTCTGGCGCGCAAGATTCCAACGTTTGTAACCGCCCCGAAGTAAAAAAGATGCTCGATATTTTATCTTATATCGACAATTCAGAGCAGGATATCCCCTTGGTAACGGCGCTTTTATCGCCTTTGGGAAAGCTTTCTGAAAACGAGCTTGCGCAAATAAAGCTTAAAACTTATCAAATAATTAAAAACCAAAAAGAAAAGGGCGAAAGGATTGCGTTTAGGGAAGAGTGCGAGCGTTACGCACAAACTCAAACGGATAAAATTGCCAAAAAATTAATTGCCTTTTACGATAAAATTGAAGAGCTTAAAAACTATTCCGAGCTTTTCGGCGCGGCTTCAATAATCGATAAAATTTTAAAAGATACCGGTTGGGAAGCACAGTATTCCCGCTACGGTGGATTAAGACTTAAAAACGTTAGAAAACTTGCCGCAGAAGCTTATTCCGCTGCGGGGGAATTAAGTTTATACGCCTTTTTACAAAAGCTTAAAGCAGGGGAATACAAGGTGGACGCCCCCGAAAGTTCTTCTGCCGAAAGTATTAAAATTTTAACTATGCACGCCTCTAAGGGATTAGAATTTCCCATAGTAATTTTATCTGACGTAAATAGAACTTATAAGGGCGACGAAACTTCGGAAATTTTATACGACGACGATTACGGTTTTGCGTTTAAGTTTTACGACGATAAAAGCTTAACCAAAAAGGAAACTCTTTTAACGAAGCTTTTAAAGTTAAAGGAAAGGCGCGAAGAATACAAAAACGAAGCCAACTTATACTACGTTGCGTGCACGCGCGCAATGTACGGGTTGCACGTTTTAACTTCGGAAATCCCCGACTTTGTAGAACCCGACGTTTTTTCTTGCGGCAGCTATACAAAAATGGGCGATTTAAGTATATTCGACCCAGAATATATGCAAATTAACGCCGAAACTGATGCGGTTTTAAACGAGCAAATTTTAATTTCTGAACCTGACGAGGACGTTTTAAACGCAATTTTATCCCGCTTTAACAAGCCTTATAGCTTTAAGGAAAGCGTAGATTTACCCGTAAAAAGTTCAGCTTCGCAAGTTATGAAAATTTTGGGTGAGGACGAACCTTACGCCACCAAAAAACTCTTCCCTGCAGAAATGCCAGAAGGTTCAACCTCGATAGAATCGGGCATAGCTTATCATAGGTTTTTGGAACTGTGCGATTTTAACGAAAAGTCTAAAGAAGGCGTTGCCGCCGAACTTAACGGCTTTATTGAAAAGGGGTTAATTTCAAAGGAACAAGCCGAGCGTTTAAACGTTGAAAAACTGTATTCCATTTTAAATATGCCCGTTTTTGAAGGCTTGAACGGCGCAACTTTATATAGAGAGCGTGAGTTTTTATGCAGACTGCCTGCAAACGAGTTTTTGCCCACTTCCGCAGAAGACGGAGTGTTGGTGCAGGGCGCAATAGACTTGTTGGTATTTTCTAAAAACGGATGCCGCATTATAGACTATAAATATTCTAAAAAGAGCGACGAGCAAATTAAAAAGGAATACGCGCCCCAACTTTCCATTTACAAAAAGGCAGTTTCAATCATTTGCAAAATAGACGAAAGCACTATTAAAACGGATATCGTAAACATTTTTACAGGCAGCGTAATAAATATAAAATAAGCTATAATTCGACAATATATCCGCCCCTTTTACTTTTTGGGGCGGATATAATTTTATAGCTATGACTAAAATATTATCTTTTCTGGAAAGGGTTTATTCCCTGTTGGCGGCGCTTTCATTCAATTCGTTGGCGGCAATAACTTTTTGCTCCTATTTGGCAATTTATTTAACCGTTTTAATTTTATCTTTAACCGTTAAAGCCTTATCTTCGGCGAACAAAAAGCCCTTTTTCTATTTAACAAACGCCTATTCGGCAGTAACTTTGGCACTATTTTTAACAGAATACAATTTATCTTTTTCGCTATTCGTTGCAATAATTTTTTGGGTGGTAGGATATATTTTGTACGGCACTCTTAAATTAGGTGAAAAGGAAAAAGTTTTGCCAAAACAAAATCAAAATTCAGTCGTAATAACTTCAACTAAAACTTCGTCTCCGCCCTTTAATAACCTTCAGCCCGATATCCCTGCGGCAAAAAGTAACGTAAGGCTTGAACACGCCCTATCAATAACCGAAAAATTGCTTTTAAAAAGCTTGGGCAGGGGGGATAGGCAAGAGCTTGAAAAAATGCGTTACACCCTTAACATGTTGCAAGCAAAGGGCAATTTAACGCCTCAAGAAGGGGAAATTTTAAACGAAAACTTTAACGCTCTTTTAAAACTTATGGCAAGATATAACGTTTAACTAATTTATACTTTTTAGGTTAGTTTGTATATATTCGCCTTGCAATTTAGCGCTATTTAAAAGATTTTTAGAAAGAGTTTCGCCACGTTTAAAAATGATTTCTCCGTTTTTTGCAATAACGTCGGATTTTAATTTTAAGCGGCTTTTAACTATTATAACGTCGCCGTCAATAATGTCTTCAACTGCGTATTTTCGGTTGCCGCAGTAGGCGTGAGTAAGCTTATTTTTAGACACCTCGTAGTCGGTTAAATATCCCAAGAATTTACCATTTTCAGAATAGCTCGGTTTTCCGAGCTTTATTTTTTTGCATTTTTCTATTTTTCTTTCCTCGCCCGTAAAAAATAGCGTTTTGTCGTCTATAAAAATTACGTTTTCTGCGTTAATATAAAAGCTATTTTCCTTTTCGTCGGCGCACGAAAGGTATTTAATTTTTCCGTTTAAAACGTGAACGGCGTAAACGTAGCCCCGTTTGCGCTTATTTTGACTTATTGCCGCCATACCAAAATAGTTAGAAATTTTCATAATATCACCTCACGCTTTATTATACTTAAAATCGCTTTCGTAAATAGTATAAAATCGTCGATTATTTTGTCGTATTATAAACTATTAAAAATTAGGTCTTGACGGAGCTTTAAGAGTGTGGTAGAATATATAATATATATTCGATTTAACTAAAGGGCTTGAATATGGAAATTTTATCTATAGTATTATTATTCGTATCGCTGGGCGTTTTCGTCCTATCAAGCGTAGTTACGGCAACACGTAAGCGCGGCGAAAAGTTAATATTTTTTACCGTATGGCTGTTTATTGCAATACTGCTTTATTTGGCGTCCACGGGCTTAGGCTTATTAAAAGACGCGCAATATAGCGGGTGGGACGTAATTTTAATTATCCCCGACGCAGTAGTAAAAGCGCTTCAACACTTTACTATGAATATAGCGCCGTCCGATTTTATAACGGCGAATGCAGAAGTTTATTCAAACACAGTTATAAGAGCGGTATTCTTCATTTTATCGTCGATATATTTTATTGCGTCCCCTGCAACGGGCGGAATGATTATATTCAACTTAGCGTGCGAAATTTTCCCCGATTTAAAATTTTCGTGGGATAATCACTCGACCAAATTTATTTTTTCAGAGCTTAACGAATACACCTTAACGCTTGCCGAAAGCTTAAAGAAAAAGCACGACGAAGCGAGAAGAAAATACGATTCCGAAAGCGCGGAAAATAGATATTTATACGACGTTTCAATTACCTTTACCAACGCTGCTCCCTCGGGCGAAGGCGATACGGTTTTTGCAGAATATTCAGAAAGGGCTAAAAACATAGGCGCAAATTTACTTAAAAAGGATTTTAAGTCGCTTGCAGTTAAACGCCCCGCAGGCTTTGCTTATTTATTAAAGAGAATATTCAGTTTTGGAAGAGTTCGCAAATCCACCACTTTAACCTATTTCTTATTTGGTAAAAACGAGGCGGAAAATATTAAAGACGCAATTTTCTTGGCGGACGGAGCGGAAAACGTTAAAAAGAGCTGGGCTAAATTCGATAAAGTTCAACTTCACGTTTTATCTAACAACGACGACGCCGACGAAATTATATCTCACAGCTTTAAAAGTAAAAATTTAAGCAACGTAACCGTGCAAGTAGTAAGGGAATATTCCAACATGGTTTATAACCTTTTAGACAGTAAATATTCGCTATTCTATTCGCAATTAGGCTGGCAAAACGGTACGGCGGAAAACGCGTCTAAAAGGGCAATGAGCGACCTTTCGGTAGTGGTTATAGGTTGCGGCGGAATTGGCAAACAGTTTATTAAGGCGGCGTATTGGTGCGGTCAAACGCTCGACGCAAGCGCAAAACTTAATAAAAGAGCGTTTAAAATTACGGTAATTTCCGACAACGCCACGGTGGTTGAAAATCAGTTAAAATTCGATATGCCGCAAGCCTTTGAAGGCGACGAAACTTACGGCAAAATGGAATTTAAAAACCATAGCTTTGGCACTAACGACTTTTTTGCCGATTTTGAAAACTGTTTAAACGCAGACTACGTTTTAGTTGCGCTGGGCAACGACGACTTGAATATGCGTGCGGCGCGTTGGGTGGCAAGAAGGCTTAACGTTGCTAACGAACATAGCAATAAGCGTCCCGTTATAAACTTCGTAATTGAAAACGAAGATCTTTGCACGGCTCTTAGAATAGAAGAAAATATTGCAAGCACCGAACGCAAAAATAGCGGAAACGTTGGCGGAGCTATATTAAATCCCTTCGGCTGCTTAACCGAACGTTTCGATTACAACAACGTATTCTTATCGCAGCTTGAAAATTTAGCGTTCGTTATGGATAGCGCCTACGGAGGCAACGCAAACAAAACGTGGACGGCTTTCGTTTCCGATTCTTACGGCAGAAAATCGTCTATGGCAACGGCGGTTCACTATAAATATAAGCTTGCGTCTATCGGCGTTATTCAATCGGAAGACGAGTGGTTAAATTTTGAAAATAGTCAAGTTTTACTTAAAATTAAAAACAGATTAGACGTTGAACTGTGCCGCAACAAACTGCATTACATAGAACATATCCGTTGGAATGCGTATATGATTTCAGAAGGCTATCGCTGTCCTTCGGTAGATCAGTTTTTAAATATGGCATTTGGATATTTGCCTTACGAAAATAAAGTAGTTCCAACAAAATTCCTTTCGCAAAAGGCGGTAAACCATAAGTTGCACTCTTGCATATTGCCTTGTAACGATTTGGGTATTACGTTAAATACCGCCGATTTCGAACAGGCTAAAGCGCAAGCAAACGCGTTTATAACGGCAATTCCCACAACGCAAAACTTAGGTGAATGGTTAAACGGATTCGTGCAATCACTAAGCCTTAAAAACGCCGACGGCACGGCAAAAGCGTTAGACGAGTTAGACGGGCTTTCGCTTATAATATCTGCTTATAAAGGTAAAAACGTCGATTATAAAGATTACGACTTTACCATGGCGGCTAGCGTATACCTTTCGTCGGTAAGCCGCAAAATTATGGACTTTTATAAGGCTAAAGACGACGGCTCGATAAAGTTATATTGCAAAATGCTTTACGACGCGTTAAAGGCTTATCAAAAGGACGGAGTAGAAAAGGTTACCGCACAATATTTAAAAAAGAAGGGCGATATTACCTACGTCCACGTTGGCGCAGGGGCAGGGCTTGACTACGTTTTAGTTGACCAAGCGGGAAAGGTTGGTTTATACGTTTACGAAACGAGCAAAATTTATAAGCTGGGCAACTATTATTGGAGTAGCGAACAAGCTGCTTACGTAGAAAGTTTGCCTACTGCCTTAGCTGAAGATAGGGCGGAATATTTCCAGGCGAGCAAGTATTATCCTCAGCCTATAAACACTTACGGAATAGAGCTTGGCGCAGAAGTAGACGCGTTGGCGGAAATAATTGCCAAAAACACGCACGAAGTTTGGGCAACGGGTAAAATTGCGCAAGGTTGGAAATACGGCAAAAAGCATAAAGAACGCAGAAAGCAAACGCCCAAGCTTATCCCTTACGAAGAACTTTCTGAAAGCGAAAAAGATTACGACAGAAGAACTTCGCAAGAAACTTTGCGCTTAATTAAAAAGCTTGGCTTTGATATCGTAAAAGTTGAAAATTCGGAAGAAAATCCCGAAAACAAATAAAAATTAAACGCGCGGAAAAGCGCTTTAATTACCGCATATATGCGGAGCAAATATAAATTAAAAAGGAGAAAGAAATGAAAAGGTTTGAAAAGTTTTTCGACATTTTAGGCGAAATTTTGGCAATCGTAATGGTAGTGGTTTACGTTTTATGGATTTTAGATTTAAACTTTGGGTTCCTTCCCGAAACGGTTAAACTCGTTTTAGAAATCGCAAGAACGTACGGCTCGTTATTACTTGTTGCAGTAGTGGGTATGGAAGCAATATCCAAACGCAATTTAATTATCCGCTTAGTTTTCTATGCGGCAGTTGCTTTGGTTGTAGTATTCTTGTTCTTCCCCGAAACTTACGCTCAACTTATGGCAATGGTTGCTAATTTATAATTAGTAAATAGGCGGACTTGCAACAAGCAAGTCCGCCTATCTTTTTAGCTTTATATTAAAATAAATTGCCGTAAAAGGGGAAAATAATATAAAATATAACGCGCAAAAGAGTAATATTAATTTTTTCTTAATAAGATTAAATATTATTAATAAAATTAATTGACATATAAAAAAATGTGTGATATAATTAAATCACAAAACGGAAAAGCGGTTATTTAGCCGCAAAAAATTAATTAAAACGGAGAAAATTATATTATGGCAAAAGAACTTAAAGGAAGCAAAACCGAAGCTAATTTATGGTATGCGTTTGCAGGCGAAAGCCAAGCTAGAAACAAGTATTCTTACTTTGCAAGCAAGGCTAAAAAAGAAGGCTACGAACAAATAGCAGCTCTCTTTTTGGAAACGGCAGAAAACGAAAAAGAACACGCTAAAATGTGGTTTAAGGAATTAAACGGCATTGGCTCTACCTTAGAAAACTTAAAGGCAGCGGCAGCCGGCGAAAACGAAGAATGGACTGGAATGTACGCTGATTTTGCAAAAGTAGCCGAAGAAGAAGGCTTTACTGAAATTGCAAGAAAGTTCCGCGCGGTAGCCGAAGTTGAACGCCATCACGAAGAAAGATATTTAAAACTTGCGGCAAACGTTGCAAACGACGAAGTATTCACTAAAAAAACGGGAATAAACGTTTGGAAATGCCGCAACTGCGGACACGTTCAGGTAAGCGAAAGTGCCCCCGACCTTTGCCCCGTATGCGCTCATCCCAAGGCGTATTTTGAATTAGAGGCAAAAAACTATTAATTAAACGGTAAACACCGAAATTAAAAAGACTAACGAAAAGCTCGTTAGTCTTTTTTTATTAAATATAAATTTGACTCATAAGGTCGTTATACGAAGAACCCGTTTTGTCAAACCCGGGGCGAAGCATAATCGTCATCAAATCGTAGTCGGATTTGAAAAAGTGCCCGTCTTGGTAAATTATCGTCAAGGTCATAGCGTATACCAAGTTATGATACAGCGTTTCGTTAAGCAAATGTCTGCCGGAATTAAGCGAACGCCAAATCTTTACCTTATCAATCGTTAATTGGCTCTTAGCCGCTTCGCTTGCTTTTGATTGGGATAGTGGTATTTTATTAACCTGTTTGCAAAAATTGCAATAAATTTCGTATTCAAAATCGCTTAACGCACCATTGGTTGCCGCTGCGGCTAAAAGCATTGAACGAACGGCTCTAAAGGCAACTTCGGTATCGGGTAAATTTTGCCTGTATTCTTCAACGTTGGTTAATTGCTTTACACACCAATAGCCGTCAACGAAAAGCTTGGTAATAAGTGTTATTGCTTCGCTTCTCGTCTTAGTTCTTCTAATATAAAAGGCGTTGTCTACCATGGTTATATAATCAATGCTTTTTAACGACATAATTCTCTCCCAAAATGCTTTAATTTACAAAATTATATCATAGCCGAGTAAATAAGTCAATACTCAAAATTAGACGTTAAGCGCCGCTCCAACAAAAAAATTTTTATTATAATTAAAAAATGTTTACAGATGACTTGACAGGTGTAAACTTTGGGTGTAAACTTTTACTATAAGCTATTATAGGCTGAAAGTGTTTTAATTTAAGAAGGTAATTTTATGATTAAACTTTCTAAAAAATACGACGTTATTATAGTTGGAACGGGCGTTGCCGGGTTAAACTGTGCAATTAACCTTCCCGAAGACAAAAGCGTTTTAGTTATTTGCAAAAAAACGCCTGATATGAGCGATAGCTATTTGGCTCAAGGCGGCATTTGCTGCATGGTAAACGACGACGATTTTGAAGGCTATTTCGAAGATACCATGCGCGCGGGGCATTATGAAAACAACCCTAAAACGGTTGAGTGTATGATTAAAAATTCCCCTCAAATTATAGCCGATTTAACAAAGATAGGCGTTCGCTTTGAACGTAAGGCAGACGGCTCTTACGATTACACTCGCGAAGGCGGCCATTCCAGAAACCGCATATGCTTTCACGAAGATTGCACGGGCAAGGAAATAACTACCAATCTTATGAAAAAGGCGCGCAGTAAAAAGAACGTTATTATCGTGCCTTATATGACTATGCTCGATATTATTTGCAAGGACAACGAATGTTACGGCATAGTTGCCAAAGACGGAAAAACTGGCAAGCTTTATCGCATTTTAGCCGATTACACCGTGCTTGCAACGGGTGGCATTGGCGGCGTATTTGAAAATTCAACGAACTTCCGAATCTTAACGGGTGATTCGCTTGCAATTTGCATTAATCACGGCGTTGCGGTGGACCATATAAACTATATACAAATTCACCCTACCACGCTTTATTCCAAAAAGAAGGGCAGAAGATTTTTAATTTCGGAATCCGTTCGCGGTGAAGGGGCGCACCTTTTAGACAAAAACTTTAACAGATTTACCGACGAGCTTCAACCGCGCGACGTAGTTACCGCCGCCATTTTAAAGCAAATGAAAAAGGACGGCACCGACCACGTTTGGTTGGATATGACTAAAATCCCACGCGAAGAGGTTATAAGTCATTTCCCCACGATAGTCCAACGCTGTTTAGACGAAGGATACGATGTATTGCGCGAAAGTATTCCCGTAGTGCCTTCTCAGCATTACTTTATGGGCGGAATAAGGAGCGACTTAAACGGCAAAACGACCATGCAGCGCCTTTACGCCGTTGGTGAAACTTGCTGCAACGGAGTACACGGCAAAAACAGGCTTGCTTCTAACTCGCTTTTAGAAAGTTTACTGTTTGCCAAAAACGCGGCAATAGATATTAAAAACGGTTATTGCCCCGTGGATATGCCCAAAGCAAAGGCGGCGGAAAAGGCTTTAAGCTTAGAAAAGTACCACAACGTAAATAAACTTTTAAAAGAATATAAACAAATAGTTTTAAACGCAATTAAGGAGGCGAACGAAAATGAACAACCCGATAACTAATATAATTCAGGCAGACGACCTAATTAAACTTGCTTTACGCGAAGATATTTCGCAGGAAGACGTTACCACGAACGCCGTTATGCCCGATTATAAAAAGGGCACGGTGCAGCTAATTTGCAAGCAAGACGGCGTTATTTGCGGCTTATACGTTTTTGAACGCACCTTTAAAATTTTAGATAATAACACGCAAATTACCTTTTACGCAAAAGACGGCGACTTCGTAAAAAAAGGTCAGCTCGTTGCAGATATAGTAGGCGATATCCGCGTTTTACTTTCAGGCGAAAGAACGGCGCTTAATTACCTTCAAAGAATGAGCGGCATTGCAACCTACACCCGCTCGGTTGCCGAGCTTTTAAAGGGCACTAAAACTAAACTTTTAGATACCCGTAAAACAACTCCCAACATGCGTATTTTTGAAAAATACGCCGTTAAAGTGGGTGGCGGGAACAACCACAGATATAACCTTTCGGACGGAGTATTGCTCAAAGACAATCACATTGGCGCTGCGGGCGGCGTTAAAGAAGCTATTTTGGCGGCAAAGGAATACGCGCCCTTCGTTAGAAAGATAGAAGTAGAAGTGGAAAACCTTGAAATGTGCAAAGAGGCGGTGGAAGCGGGCGCTGATATCATAATGCTCGACAATATGACGCCCGAGCAAATGAAAGAGGCTGTAAAGCTTATTGCAGGCAGAGCGCAAACGGAATGCAGCGGCAACGTAACTAAAGAAAACATTAAAAATATAACCGATTGCGGGGTAGATTTCGTTTCGAGCGGGGCACTTACCCACTCTGCGCCCATTCTTGATTTATCGCTTAAAAATTTACGCCCCGTGGAGGAGTAAATGAAAGCTGATAAGAGAAGGGAGGAAATTTTAAGCCTTATAGGAAACAGCGAAAATCCTATTCCGGCAAGCGTTCTTAAAAATAAGTTTGCAGTATCGCGCCAAGTTATTGTTCAAGATATTGCAATATTGCGCGCAAACGGCTACGATATAGTGGCAACTAATAAAGGTTATTTTTTAAACGTAAAAACCGTGCAAACGCGCGTTTTTAAATGTCGACATACATTTGAAGAGTTGGTGGAAGAAGGCTTTTTAGTTGTGGACGAGGGAGCTAAAATAGAAAATATTTTCGTAAACCACAGGCTTTACGGTAAAATTTCGGCAAGGTTAGATTTAATTAACCGCATGCACGTAGAAGAGCTTTACCGTTCGCTTTTTTCGGGTGCGTCTAAGCCGTTAATGTCCGTTACCGACGGATATCACTACCACACCGTTTCGGCGGAAAGCGCAGAAGTTTTAGATAGGATAGAAGCAAAGCTCCGCGAGCGCGGATTTTTAATTGAAATTTAAATTAACCCGCTAATATGCGGCAAATAAAGGTGATTTTATGCAATCTTTGCGTGAACTTTATAAAATAGGTAAAGGCCCTTCAAGCTCACATACTATGGGCCCTGAACGCGCAGTAAAAATAATGCGCGAACGTTATTCAAACGCAGATAATTTTAAGGTTGTTTTATACGGCTCGCTATCGTCTACGGGCGTTGGACACGGCACGGACAAGGTTATTATAGAAACGTTTGCGCCTTTAAAGTGCGAAGTGCAGTTTGATAACAAAACGCATTGTCCCGTGCATCCTAACACTATGGATATTTTGGCGTATTCGGGCGAAAAGTTATTGGGGCAAAACCGCATTTATAGCGTTGGCGGCGGTTCAATAGAAATTGAAGGGGAAGATTCGTCCGAGCTTTTAAAATACGCAAACGACGCCATATATCCCTTAAATACATACGACGAAATCTCCGACTATTGCCGCAAAAAGAACATAAGAATTTGGCAATACGTCGTCGAGTGCGAAGGCGAAGAAATTTTAGATTATTTGGGCGAAGTATGGGAACAGATGAAAAAGACCATACACGAAGGCTTAACTACTTCGGGCGTTCTTCCCGGTATTTTGGGAACGCAACGCCGCGCGCAAACTCTCTACAACAAACGCCATATCGACGAATCGGCTCAAACGCGAGAAAATAGGCTCGTTTGCTCGTACGCATTCGCAACGAGTGAACAAAACGCTTCGGGCGGAACGATAGTAATTGCCCCCACGTGCGGTTCTTGCGGAGTAGTGCCTTCCGTGCTAAAATATATGCAGGAAAACCGCGGCTTTTCTGACGAGCAAATAGTAAAAGCCTTGGCAACGGGCGGCATTATAGGCAATATAATTAAGAAAAACGCCTCTATAAGCGGTGCGGAATGCGGTTGCCAAGCGGAGATAGGCTCGGCTTGCTGTATGGCTGCGGCGGCTTTGGCTGAACTTTTTGAAATGGGCTTAGGACAAATAGAATACGCTGCCGAAGTGGCTATGGAACACCATTTGGGATTAACTTGCGACCCTATTGCAGGCTTAGTGCAAATCCCCTGCATAGAGCGTAACGCCGTTGCCGCAATGCGTGCAATCAACGCCTTGTCGCTTGCAAACTTTTTGTCCTCTTCTAGAAAAATATCCTTCGATTTAATAGTAAAAACTATGTACAATACGGGCAAAGATTTACTTATAGGCTATCGCGAAACGTCTTCGGGCGGACTTGCAAAGTATTACCCGGTAGAAAAATTTAAAAAATAATAAAGCGTGCAAAGCGTTAAACTTTTTTAACGGCAGGCGCTGTAAACTCAATAAAAAAGTACTAAAACCGTCGAAAAAGCTCGGCGGTTTTTTATATTAAATAATAATGAAAGAAAAAAATTTTAAAAAAACTTAACCTTGGTTATAAAAAATATTTGACAAACGTATAATAAATAGCTATAATGTAATTACTAAACCTAGGTTTAGCTTTTAAAATTTTCCAAGGAGGAGAGCAAATGCCCATATTTTTAGCACCCATAAACGAAGAATTAACCGTTCGCAGAGTTGGCGCAGAAGAAAAGACCAAAAAGCATTTACAGGAAATAGGAATTTCCGTCGGCAGTAAAATTACCGTGCTCTCGTCGAGTGGCGGAAGCGTTATTTTAAAGGTTAAAGAAGGAAGGCTTTGTTTAGACAGAACCTTAGCCGCAAAAATAGTTGTAGCTTAATGTTATTACGGTTAAGCAGAAAAGCTTAACCGCATATTTTTGACTAAAAAACTAAACCGTAGTTTAGAATTGCTTAGGATTAAATTTTAAAGGAGATATAAAAATGACCAAATTACTTTGCGATTTTGCCGTTGGAGAAAGCGGTAAAATAGTAAAGGTCGCAGGTGAAGGCAGAATTCGCCGCAGACTTTTCGATATGGGAGTAACCCCCGGTGCGGAAGTTTTATTAAGAAAAAAAGCGCCTTTAGGCGATCCGTTAGAAGTAACTATTCGTGGGTACGAATTAACCCTTCGTAAAACGGAGGCGGAGTGCGTGGAGGTGCAGTTATGAAAAATTTTGCGTTAGCAGGAAACCCCAACTGCGGTAAAACCACGCTTTTCAACGCTTTAACGGGCGCAACAGCTCACGTAGGAAACTGGCCTGGCGTTACGGTAGATAAGCGCGAAGGCGTTTATAAAAAGAACGGAATAAAGGCTAATATAGTCGATTTACCCGGTATTTACAGTCTTTCGCCTTACACCCCCGAAGAAGTTATTTCGCGTAATTATATCCTTGAAGAAAAGCCCGACGCTGTCATCAACGTAGTAGACGCAACTAACTTAGAGCGTAACTTATATTTAACTACTCAGCTTTTAGAAATGGACGTTCCCGTAATAATCGCCCTTAATATGATGGACGAAGTGGAAAAGGTGGGCGACCAAATCGACGCAAAAGCTTTAGAAAACGCAATCGGCGTTCCCGTAGTGCCCGTATCGGCGTTAACGGGTAAAGGCGTTAAGGCTTTAATGGAAAGAGCAACGGCAATGCCTGCACAAAGAAAGGGTGTGTGCTTAGTTTCTTCCGTTCTAGGCGATAAATTGGAAAAGGCGGTTGAATTATATAAAGAGCAAGGCGTTGCGTCGCCCTTATTCCACGCTATTAAGCTTTTAGAAAACGACGAAATTGAACTTGAAAATAAGGCGGCAAAAGCGTTACACGAAGAAATTACGGCAAGTACCGAAGAAGATTTAGAATGCTTAATCGTAGATGAAAAATATAAATACATATCGGCGCATTTTGCTTCTAGCAAGAAAAAGACTGAAAAGAGCGCTGCTTTAACCAAATCTGATAAAGCAGACCAAGTTTTAACGCATAAAATTTGGGGTATTCCCATTTTCTTAGTAATACTTTTTGCTATTTTCCATTTAACTTTTTCAGAAGACTTTTTATTCTTAGGTTCATTCGGCTTCCTTCCTTCTCTCGAAGATTTAGGACTTATGGTTGCCAACGCAGAAGGCGAGTTAGAGGCGGCAAACTTTGGCGTATCACTGCTTGCGTGCGTGTACGACGGGGCAATATTCTCGCCCGGCGTAATACTTTTTAACTTGATGGATTTACTCACTTCCACCGTGTTCGGTTGGATAGGTTCAGGCTTAGAAGCGTTAAACGCATCCGACTGGGTGTTAGGCTTGGTTAACGACGGTATATTAGGCGGTTTAGGTGGCGTATTAAGTTTCGTTCCTCAAATTTTAGTATTGTTACTTTTATTATCCATATTAGAAGACAGCGGCTATATGGCGCGCGTAGCGTTTATTATGGATAGAATATTTAACCGTTTCGGCATTTCAGGTAGAGCGTTTATCCCCATGATAATGGGCTTTGGTTGTTCTATCCCCGCAATGGTAAATACCAGAACGCTTGCAGACGAAAGAGAACGCACTTTAACTATAAGAACTATTCCTTTCTTCTCTTGCGGTGCAAAGCTTCCTATTTTGGTAGCGGTTGCAGGCGCGGTTGCGTCTATGGTTCCCGGACTTGGCGACGGTTCTATTATAAGCTTTTTAATGTACGTAATAGGTATAGTGGTTGCAGTAGTTTCTATTATAATAATGCGCGCTACAACCCAACGCGGCGAAGTTGCTCCCTTTATTATGGAACTTCCCACCTATCATATGCCCAGATTCCAATCGCTCATGGTTCACCTTTGGGATAAAACTAAACACTATATCAAAAAGGTGTTCACCGTTATCTTAGCGTCTACCATAGTAGTTTGGTTCTTATCTAACTTTGGTTGGAACTGGCAAATGACGGAAATTGAAAATTCAATTTTGGCGTCTATTGGTCAATTTATTCAACCCATATTCACTCCGTTAGGCTTCGGTTCGCAACTCAACGAATACGGTTGGGTATTCGCTGTAGCGGCAGTTACCGGTCTTATTGCAAAGGAAGAAGTTATTGCAACTTTCGGTACTTTGGCGGCAATATTCTCGTTAGTTATAGCTCCCGAAATGGCTGGTGCTCTCGGTGAAATAGAAGGCGCTTCCGACGTGTATATGATGGTTTTAGGCACGGGTATTACCCCTGCGGCACTCGTTTCGTTTATAGTATTTAATATGACTACAATCCCTTGCTTTGCGGCAGTTGCTGCGGCTAAGGGCGAACTTAACAAAGGCAAGTTTAAATGGACTTTATTGTTCTGGATAGTTACTTCCTTTATAGTTTCGGCTATAACCTACGTCGTTTTAAGCTGGTGGTGGACGGTGTTTATCGTTGTGGCAGTAGCGGCCTTGGCAGTAGTGGGAATAATATTCTATAATAAAAAGAAAAAGGCGGTTTAAAATGCAACCTATCGATATCGTAATCCTAGTAGTTGCCGTTTTAATAGTAGGCGGCGTAATAGGGCTTACTATCTATAAAAAATTATCGGGCAAAAGTAGTGGATGCGACTGTGGATGCGGTTGTTCCTCCTGTCCAAACGGCGCAAATTGTGCAAGCAAGAAAAACGCCGATAAAAAATAAAAAGTTTTATCAACCTCCAGGTTTTAATACGTTTTGTAAAAAGCCCCGCAGACTTAGGTCTGCGGGGACTTTTTTTTAAAAGAAGAAAAATTTCTTTTTTAATGATTTAACTATTTTAAATGGGATTTTGTTGTCGCCGTCAAGCGCTTTTATAACTGATTTTTTTCCGTCGTAAACTATATTTTTAAGGGAGGAGCACCCTTCAAACGCACTTTTAAAAGGGCATTTTCCGCTTATTGCAAAGTCGGGGAACAGGTCGGATTTATAGCTAAATTCTATCCACTCTAAACTGTGGCAGTTTTTAAACGCACCGCCCCTTATATCAACTTTTTTGCCTGTATAAACGAAGGATTTTAATTTTACACAGTTTTCAAACGCACCAACTTCTATTAGACTAATAGTATCGTCTATATGCCGTTTATATAGGTCGAACTTTTCCAGCTTTTCGCAGTTTTTAAAGGCTTCTTCACCAATAGTGCCCACGCCAAAGCTTTCAAGCAAAACAAGCTCTTTGCAGTTTAAAAAGCATCTTTTTTCAATAACGGCAATATCGTTTGCAATAAACTTTTTCAATTTGCCGCAGTTTTCAAACGCGCTTTCGCCTAATTTTTTTAAGCATAAATGCGTGGCTTTGGTAATTTCAAAATGCAATTCGTTAAGGCATATACAGCCCTTAAACGCATTATTTTCTATAGTGTGAACGTTTCTGTACGCTATTACCTTTTTAAGGGAGGTGCACCCTTCAAACGCACCGTTTTTAATTACCTTTAAGCTTTCGGGCAAAATAATTTCTTCAACCGTTTTATTGTTTTTAAAAAGCTCGGCAGGCAGTTCTTCTATCTCGCAGCAAAATTCAACTTTAGTAATAGAGGGGTTGTTAAAAGCGCCCTTGGCAAATCGTCTTACGTTTTCGGGTACGGTTACAACTTTTTTGTTGCCGCTAAAGCTAATCAATTCGTCGCCTTTGCAAACGGCGTTCGTCGTCGCCTTTTTGTCGCTTTGTTCGGCTTTTTGCACTACTTTAACTTCCGATTGCTTTTTAGATACGTCTTTTATTTCTACAGTAATTTTAGTGGGTGGAATAGGTTGTGATTTTTGCTTAGCGATAGCCTTTTGTTCTTCTTCGCGCAGTTTGTCCTGCTCAAGCTTAGCCATAGCTAGTTTTTCCGCGCGCTTTTTATCGCTTAGCTCCTTGCGCTTTTTTTCTTCTTCCTCCTGAAGTTTAAGTTCTTCTTCTCTGCGCTTTTTTCGGTTGGCAAGCTCTCTTTCGTGGTTTTCTTTAATAAGCCGCTCTTTGCGTTCTTTCTCTTTTGTAATGCGTTCTTCTTCGGCAATGCGCGCTTGCTCTTCTTCAAAAGCAATTCTTCTTCGCTCTTGTTCTGCAGCTTTTTCCCGTTTGCATTGCGCTATAAGGGCGACTTTGTCGCCACCTTCTCCGCGCAAATAATAACAGTCGTCGTCAAAAGCTCCGTCCATTATCCGCACGTATTTAGGCACGTAAATTTCTTTGGTGGCAACGCCCTTAAACGCGCCGCTTTGTATATCTTTTAAGTCGCTTTTAGGCAGCAGTATATTGCGCAAATTAGAGCAACCGTAAAAGGTATCCCAGTAAATAGTTGTAATTTTTCCTTCGGGGTAATGTATTACCCTAATCGTTTTATTATTGTAAAAAGCCCGCGCGCCTATATAATTTACCGTGCGTGGAATAAGCACCCTTTCAACGAACGGTACGTTAGAAAAAGCGCCTTCTGCAATGCGGGTAACGCCAAGCGGTATTTCTACTTCGCTCTGCGCTTTAAGTAATTTTTTAACCGTTATTTCCTGCCCGTCAACTTGGTAATCAAATATTGCAATTTTTTCTTTAAAGGTAGGACTTTCGGTAACGTGGTCGTATTTTATTACGGGTGCAATAGGTCCAGTTGCGTGGTTTAAAATGCGCATTGCCTTAGAAAGTTGACTGTCCTTTCCAAACGCGCCTACAAAATCGGGTTCAGGCGTTTGTTTGGGCATATTTGCGGGGGAATTTGCATTTTTTTGTCCGTTTGCGCCGTTATTAGGGGCGGTGGTAGAGGCGTTATTGCCGTTATTAGCCGCGGTGGCAGAGTTTACGTTTTTTGCTTTTACGCCGTTTGCCGTGGGAGTAGACGAATTATTAAGCTCTATCTCTTTATCATTTTTAACTCGCAGAGCGGGAGAAGTAAGCATATCAAAGGGGTTGGAATTTTGCAAGCCTTTTTGATATTCTTGCTCTGTGGGCAGAGTAGGTTCTAATAAAACGTCGTCGTAAAGAATACGCCTTTTCATATCGGCAAGCGTTACGAAGTTTATCTTTAAATCGGAATCGGTAACCTTAACGGTGAATTCATCGTAGCCGTCTATTTCTGGCGTGTCGACGTTGTAAACCATATCCATAGTTTTTCTAAACCTTTTGCATACTACTGGCACTTGCGTAATAGCGCCCAAAATTTCCATAAAGGTATATTCGTCGCAAAAATTATGGTTAAATTTACATACCATTAGCGGTTGCTTGCCTATTGCCGAGCTATTATGAATTTTTAAGTTTACGGTAATTGAATGCTCGCCTTTGGGAATATCTATTTCGGTGAAAAAATACCTTCCAACCTCGTACTTTTTACCGTCTACAATAACTTCGGCAGAGGCGTTTTTATCTAACCAATAAGTGCCCATATTTTCGTAATATCTGCCGTTTTCGTCTTTAAATAATAAACCGTTCGAGTATTGGCGCGCTTGAACGGGGGTGTAGTCGCGGTATCTTCTAATACCGTAATACCCCAGCGGACGGTAATCATAGGTAATCCATTTAGTGGCGTGCATTTGCGCGTAGGTATAATATACTTCCGTTTTTTTCGGCGCGGTAGACCAATCTTTTTCCGTCCTTTTTAAAGCTGCGTAAACGTATAATTTAGCCATAAGTACTCCTATAATTCAATAGCGATAAAAAGGCAAAGCCCTTTTACAAAGTCGTATTCGTCAGTATAAGTTTTAAGTAAAGTTAAAAATTCCCTTTCGTCGTTTTCTTCTAATTTATCGCAAAGGGGCGGGGTTATAATTTCGTCTATTTCTTTAAGCCAAACGGGGCGTTGTTGCGTTTGGCACTCTTTTTCTATTCTTTTAAAAATAGTTTTTTCCAAATCGAAAAATTCTTCAAGCGATTGATATGCAATAGGCTTAATTTTTTGGATATAATTATGGCAAATTGCGGCAACTTTAACTTCGGGCACGCTGCTATTTATTGCGTCGGCTGCTAAAACTTTTTCTATATAATCCCAATGTTCAAAGTATAACTTTTCGTTCTTAGAAGAAATTCCCGACAATACGAATTCCAACTTTAAAAAAGGTTCGTTAATATAAATTGCGTTATTTTCGGCGTGTTTAAAAATGGCGTTTAATCCCGCCCTTCCGTGCAAGGGAAAACACCAACCTAATACGTAAGTTAAAGCTTCTGCCAAATGGGCGTTCAAATGTAATTGATAGCACAATATTGCGGCGCTATTTGCTGCAAGCTTAACAAAATGTCCTTCGTTTACGTTGGTTTTATATTCACTTTTTTCCGCTAACGCCCTAAACGCAACGCACTTTTTTACAACGTTTAAAAAATCGGAAGAATCAATCATAGTTCACCTAAGCCTTTATACTATTATACCACGCTCAGTTTTAGTTTGCAATAGTAAAAATAAAAGAGTAGAAAAGTTCTACTCTTTGGTTATTATGTGTTCCACGCCTTCGTGTTCGCTTTTTAAATAATCGATTAAAAAGGAGGGGAAGGCTTTGTATTTATGTAAGTCTTTTATCGGTATCCAAATTAGCTCTTCTTTTTTGTCGAACGAATAACTGTTGCTAAAAAGCTGTTGCGAGCCGCGCGGTTTCATCAAATAATAAAAGGCAAGCTCGTGGCAGGTTAGCCCTTTTAACGAACCGCTATCCTCGCTAAAAAAGTTTTCGTGTATAACTGCAAGGCGGTCTATTTCGTATTTAACGCCCGTTTCTTCGTAAACTTCTCTTAAAACGGCGTCTTCGGCAGTTTCGCCTATATGAACGCCGCCGCCAACCGAATAGTAATAATCTTCGTTTTCGTTGGTTACGAACAGTACGCAACCGTTTTCAATAATAATTGCCGCGGCGCGGTATCTAAACCATTTGTTTTCTTTTGTTAAACAACAATCGTATTCCATAATTTCTCCTTTAAAATAGTGGGTATTTTCCGTGCAGCGTTACGCTTTTTTCCTTTCCGTAATCGCCTAAATAGGGGTAAGTAGTAAGGGGTGCAAATTCTTTGTTAAAGCAATAACCCATAATATAATCTGCGGCGTTTTCCACCTTGCTAAAAAAGCTTGCGTTCATTTCGTAACGCACGTTACAAACGCATTTGGGGTGGGTATATGCCACGTTTAACCCGTAAATTTGAGTATAAGTTTTAACGGCGTCGCCTGCAACGTATAAAATAAAAAATTCTTCGTTTTGCAAACTTTTCCATAAGGTTAGCTCGGCACGATTTTCGTTTATTAAAAAACTGCGCGCGCCCAAAAAGGTAAAGTTTAAATTTTTAAGCCGTAAATAAAGCGTTTGCGTTTCCTGTGTAAAATTTCCGCGCCCGTAATTTAGCAAGTCAGAATAAACGTAAAGCGGGAACTTTGCGCCAAAAGCGGCAACGGGAGTGGGGTCTTTTCCGCAACAGTAATAAAACAAGCTGTTATTTAAAATATTCCGTTCAAGTTTAAAATCTTCAAGTTTCATTTGCATATATCCCCGCCGTTATTTTATAAACACAGTATAGCATAATTAATCACCCTTTTCAATAAAAACGCAAAAATAAGTAAAATTACGCACCGTTCAATTTTTTTAGCGCAAAAAGGCAAAAAATAAAGGTCTATAAGCAAAATACTTATAGACCTATACTAGTGGCTGTACGGGTGGTGAACTACAAGAACCAAAACTCAAAAAGCGTTAGAAATTCTCTAACGCTTTATCTTTTTTATATTAAATTTTCAATGGTGTATTATTATATTTCTTAAACTAAATTTATACCAGATTAGAAAATGTAAGCAAATTCTAATTCAGAATATGTTGCGCTTTTGTTCAAATCAATTGATTCCTTAAAAATAAACTTATCTCCTATGTTTTCATAAACCAGTAAAGACTCGTTATATATAATAGCAAGATATGTATCTTTATCTTTGACATATTGCTTGCGATAAGCGAGAGATTTTTCATATTCTTTAACAACTGCATTGTTTATTTCTAAAATTGCTTCTTCTTCACTAATTCTCTCTTTATAGTAAAATCGTAAAGGAACAAATAGAAATAAGTTTTTGTTTGTTTCAAGTAAATTTAAATATGCTTGCAAATCATATTCTACAGTGCCATATTTGAAATTTCCTTGTTTAATCTCATTTAAATAATCGAGTGTACTGTTTCTCAACGCAACATGCAATCTAGAAACTGACATTGATTCGTTTTGACGACGCGGGCTACACGTGGCTATCATTCCTTTACCCAAAATACTTATTTGAAAAGACAACTCTCTTTTTGCCTGCATATGAGTTTGGCTTAATACAAGTTTGAAATCCAAACCATAGTCGCCACAATAACAATCACATTCCCCATTATCTTCTTTTAAAGGTTTAACAAAAGGTCTACAATTAAATTTATTAGAAAAATATCTAGATTTATTTATCAATTCCAACAAATAGTTTTCGTAATTACAATTCTTATCACCCTTTACAAAATCCTTTACAATTAAAACAGGCTCCAGCGACGAGTAACAAAGTTCCTTTTTATTCATATTATTTTTTAATATTATTCTTCCGTTTTTCTCTATAGCAAATAGGGCAACCACGCCCATTATTTCTCTTTTCTATTGTTGCCTGTCATTCATGACCTTTACTGCATATCCACCATACCTTTTTATGGCTGTTTGGCATAAACTCTTCAGGTTTTGAATCGCCGTTTTTTTCATAATTCCATTCACTTGCTAATTTAGGATTAATCGTTACTAAATCGTTATAACCCCTTAAGACTTTATTACCTGAACAATAAGGACATCGCCTACCTGTATTTCTACTTGCTATTACTGCTTGCCATTCGTGTCCTTTACTACATTTCCACCATACTTTTTTATGGCTATTTGCTAATATATGTTCTGGTTTTAAATTACCATTCTTTTCATAATTCCATTCTTGTGCTAAAGTTTGATTAGTGAATAAAAGTGAATTTGCCTTTTCTGTATATTCCCTTAAATTTTCTATTTCAATAGCATCTCTTTTTAAGTTAACGGCAATAGTAAAACCAACTATTTCACTTAAAACTTTTTGTATAACATTTTCTAAATCATTTTGATTTTTATCTACAATAAAATCTATTGAACTATCGTTTAATGGATGCAACCCTTCTCTAATTCTATAAAGTGTAATTCCAGCTTTTTGACATCTTAAATTTTTTTCTAAATCTTTTTTTGTTCTATTTTTGTGCCACAACCCGCCATCATATTCAATAGCAATTTTTTTAGATGGGATATATATGTCTAATTCATAACCTTTTTCCTTATAAGTATGAATTGCCTTTATGTTGTTTTTTTTAAGATAATAAATAATCGCATATTCAGGTGTAGATGTTTTTCTTTCAGAATCACAAATAGGACAACCACTTCCATTATTTCTATGATGAATTGTAGACATCCACTCGTGTCCTTTGGAACATTTCCACCAGACTTTCTTCCTTGACCCAGTCGTTACATCTTTCGGTGTTAAATCTCCATTTTTAGTAGGGTGCCACTCCCTCGCTAATTTAGGATTTAAGGTTTCTAAATCATTATAACTTTGTAAAACTTTTTTACTTACACAATATGGACATCCGTGATGATTTTTTCTATTGGTTATAGTCGCCATCCACTCATGACCTTTAGAACATTTCCACCATACCTTCTTATTTGATCCAATAGTTACATCCTTCGGTGTTAAATCTCCATTTTTAACAGGATGCCACTCCCTCGCTAATTTAGGATTTAATGTTTCTAAATCATTATAACCTTTTAAGACTTTTTTTCCTGCACAATATGGACATCCATTTCCTTTATTTCTACTTTTTATTATCGCCTGCCACTCGTGACCTTTAGGGCATTGCCACCATACTTTCTTTTCACTACCAACAGTTAACGTTTTAGGGTCTAAACCTAATTCGTTATTTTTCTCCCAATTCCATTCTGCCATTAAGACGGGATTATCAATAATGTATTTCTTTTCTTTTTTTTCGGACATAATTACCGCCTTAATTAAAAAAATTTTAATTTATTATAACATAAAATCATATTTTCTTCAATCCCTTTT
>JAGAMH010000089.1 GCA_017624815.1 Clostridia bacterium | reverse complement strand
TTCTCTTTCGATAAAGTTTAGGGAAGTGTCTACCTTCTTATACATATAAAAACTCCTTTTTAGGATTTTATTTTTTCTAAAAAAATAAAGCACCTTAGTTTCGGACACCGAAAAAAGATGCTTTTATACCACCAAAACAAACTAACATTTGCCACAATTTATAACGGATTGTGAACCCGCGCAAACTTACTAAAAAAGCGTTCGGCTTGCGGGCTAAAAGGTGATAATTTTAAAAGCCGTTTACCTTCTTGCACCAACCGAAAGCTCTCTTAAAAACGGGGGTTTTTAAAACCGTGTCCTTTATTACTGCCTTTAATATTAAATTCGTATTTTTATTATATAAAAACGGGCAAAAAATGTAAAGCGATTTGCCGCAATTTTTCAACTTAAACTATTATTTTAAGGGGATTGCCGCGCGGGCATTTATATCTAACGACGCAAAATTACCCGAAAGGTATTGGTTTAATCCTTCAGAAGCTATCATAGCGGCGTTATCCGTGCAATATTTCTTTTCGGGAAGAACTAAAGTTAATCCGTTTTGCTTGCACGCTTGAGTTAACGTTTGGCGTAGATAGTCGTTGGCAACAACTCCACCGCCTGCCGTTACCGTTTTTACGTTGAGTTTTTTGGCATATTCTACGGTCTTTTTAACGAGCGGATCTATTGCCGCCTTTTGGAAGGATGCCGCCAAATCGGCCTTATTAACTTCTTCTCCCTTTTGCTCTTTATTATGGCAATAATTTATTACCGCAGTTTTTAAACCGCTATATGAAAATTGCAATCTTTCAAGATTTTTTACTAAGCATTGGGGCAGGGATATGGTTGAATTACCGCCTTCTGCCATGCGTTGAACGTTTGGTCCGCCGGGGTAGGGCAAACCTAAAACGCGGGCGCATTTATCGAATGCTTCGCCACAGGCGTCGTCGCTAGTGCCACCTAAAACTTCAAACTCGGTAAGGCTTTTGGTGTGCAAAATTGCCGTATGCCCTCCGCTTGCAAGTAGCGTTATATAGGGCGGCTTTAAATCAGGTTGATCTAAATACGCCGCAGCTAAGTGTCCGCGTATGTGGTTTACGGCAATTAGTGGAACGTTTAATGAATAGGCAAGCCCCTTGGCAAACGAAAGTCCTACGAGTAGCGCGCCTAATAAGCCTGCACCGTAAGTTACTGCAACGGCGTTTATATCGGAAAGTTTTATTCCCGCTTCTTTAACGGCTCGTTTTACCACTTCATCTACCGCTTCGGTATGGGCGCGGGATGCAATTTCGGGCACTACGCCGCCGTATTTTGCCTGTTCCGACGCAGAGGATATTATTTGATTTGCCAAAAGCTTTCTGCCCTTTATTATAGCGCACGCAGTTTCGTCGCAACTTGATTCAACGCCTAATATTATGGGTTCTTTTTCAATTTTTAGGTTAGATAAATTATACATAGCGTAAAGCGGCGACATTGAGCCGCCGCAAAAATCCCATTTTAATTTTACAAATTATTCTTCTTCAACTTCTATGTAATCTTCGTTAAAGCCGTCTTCGTCGGGAATAATTTCGGGAGCGGCGTACTTTTTAACGACGATGGGATCGGGAACGATAGTTTCACCAGGTTTATTTACTATTACGGGCGTGGAAAGCACTTTAACTTTTTCCGCTACGGCTTGCTTTAAAGCGGCAGCAAATTTTAACACGGGTTTAACCTTGCTTGCCTTATAAATTTTGTTAGCTTCCATAATAGAAATTACGTAAACGGTTTTATCTACGTTGGCAATAACTTCTTTACCGAGAGCAATTTTTTCTTCTCTTACGCCGCATTGTAAAAAGCGTTGCATAGAACTGCCTGCGTCAACGCCGCCGGCTAAAAGCTCGTTTGCAAGAAACAAGTTGGCTTTACGGTAAATTCTTTTGGATTTGTGAAGTTTTATTACTCTGTTAGTAAATGTGAAGCCTGCAGTTTCAAATTGAAATTTTTTAGTTTTTGCCATAATGTTACCCCTTTGTTTTATTTAAACAGTTTTCTTTAAATAGTCGATTATAAAACCTTGAATATCTCCGTCCATAACCGCCTGAATATTGGTGTTCTCGTAACCCGTTCTGTGGTCCTTTGCAAGAGTGTAGGGACAAAATACGTAAGAACGGATTTGACTGCCCCACTCTATCTTTTTAATTTCGCCTTTAAGTTCGGCGTCTGCCGCTTCCCTTTCGGCTATTTGCCTTTCAATTAGCTTTGCCCTTAAATATTGGAAAGCCATTTCTTTGTTTTGAAGTTGGCTGCGCTCGTTTTGGCAAGTAACCACTATACCCGTGGGGAAGTGCGTTATTCTTATCGCCGTTTCCGTTTTATTAACCTTTTGCCCGCCTGCGCCCGACGAACGGTATACGTCTATACGAATGTCTTCGTCGCGTATTTCAACTTCGTTGGAATCGTCTACTTCGGGCATTACTTCAAGCGAGGCAAAAGATGTGTGTCTTCGCTTATTTGCGTCGAAAGGGGAAATTCTTACCAAACGGTGAACGCCCTTTTCCGCCTTTAAAAAGCCGTATGCGTTTTCGCCTTCTACCTTAAAGCTTACGCTTTTAATGCCGGTTTCGTCGCCGTTTTCCATATCCATTTCGGTTACCTTAAACCCAACGCTTTCACAGTATCTTAAATACATTCTGTAGAGCATTGAAGTCCAGTCGCACGCTTCCGTTCCGCCTGCGCCCGAATGAAGGTTTAATATGGCGTTATTTGCGTCGTATTTGCCCTTTAACAAAGCCCTTATGCGCATTTGCTCAATATCGTCTTCCGCCGTTTTAATCATAACTTCGAGTTCGGGAATAAGCGTTTCGTCGTCCGCTTCCTCGATTAAATCGACGAAAGTAAAAGCTTCGGCAAGAGCGTTTGCGCCCTTTTCGTAAGAATTGATTTTGCCTTCGATAGAAGATATTTCCCTGCCTATTTGTTTGGATTTTTCCAAATCGCCCCAAACTTCGGGTTTTTCTTGTTCGGACCTTAAACTATCTAACTTGCCACCTAAATTGTCTATATCCAAAGCGTATTTAGCTTCGGCAAGCGTATCGGAAAGGGCCTTTAATCTTAATCTATAATCGTCTGCCTTAAACATTATTACCTTTTTAATTTATTATTTATGGTCGTTCCAGTAGCAACAGTTTTTATATTTTTTTCCGCTTCCGCAAGGGCAAGGGTCGTTTCTGCCCACTTCCTTTTTAGCGTTTACCTTAGGTAAAGGTACGCCGGGAGCATTGGGCACTAAATCGTTGGTGGGAGCTTTTGCCGAAAGCATTTCTCCTGCCACGGCGGGTTTAGCGCTTACGGGTGCTGCGGGTTGAGCTGCTTGTGCTTCTTGCGCGGGTTGCACGGGAGCAGGTCTTTGAGCGGGAATTCTTACGATTCTACCCTTTAACAAACGGGAAATGGTTATAGTTTGAATACGGTCTATCATTTCTTCAAACATATCGTAACCTTCTTGTTTGTATGCGATTATGGGATCTTGCTGAGCATAACCGCGAAGGCCTATACCCTTTCTAAGTTGGTCCATAGCGTCGATATGGTCGATCCAATGTCTATCTACGGCACGCAACAATTCGTTACGTTCAACTTGACGGTAATCTACCTGACCGTGAGTTTCGTGCTTGATATTTATAATTTTTTGTTCGTAAGCTTTAGTTACTTCTTTAGTTATCTTTTTAATTGCCGCCTCGTAATCCCATCTTTCAAGCATTTCGGGGGTAATTTCAAAGGTACATTCGTCGGGATATACCTTTTGAATAAGCGCGGCGTTAAGTTCTTCCGCATCCCATTTTTCGGGCATAGCGTCGGTATTAACCGTTTCTCCAACTATCTTTTCGATATAGTCGGGGATATATTTGAGCATTTGTTCGTGAACGTCTTCGCCCTTTAACACCTTCATTCTTTCGCCGTAGATGGTTAAGCGTTGTTCGTTCATAACCTCGTCGTATTGAAGGGTGTGTTTACGCGCACCAAAGTTTCTGCCTTCTATTGCCTTTTGAGCGTTTTCAATACTGTTAGAAAGCATTTTGGATTGCAAGCATTGATCGTCGTCAATTTTAAACGCTTCGTAAATAGATTTCATTCTTTCGCCGCCAAAACGTTTTGCCAAATCGTCTTCAAGCGAGATAAAGAAGATTGACGCGCCGGGGTCGCCTTGACGACCTGCACGGCCTCTGAGCTGGTTGTCTATACGGCGAGATTCGTGGCGTTCCGTACCTAATATGCACAAGCCGCCTGCAGCAATAACCTTTTCCTTTTCTGCGTCGGTTTCCTTTTTATACATTGAGTAAAGTTCGGCGTATCTTGCGCGGGCTACCTGTTCTTCTTCGGTGAATTCTCTATCGGCGTAAGATATTGCTACTTCTATCATGTCGTGTTCGTAATTTTCTTCACGCATGCGCTTTTTAGCAAGGTATTCGGGGTTACCGCCAAGTAAAATGTCCGTACCACGACCTGCCATGTTGGTTGCAATGGTTACCGCACCAAATCTGCCCGCCTGTGCAACGATTTCCGCTTCGCGTTCGTGGTTTTTAGCGTTTAATATGTTGTGTTTAACGCCGTTTCTTCTAAGCAAACGGGAAATTTCTTCCGACTTTTCTACCGTTATAGTACCGATAAGTATGGGCTGACCGTTTGCGTGGCGTTCCATAATTTCGTTTACTATTGCCTTCTTTTTGCCTTCTACGGTAGAATAAATCATATCGGCGTAGTCTACCCTTTGAACGGCGCGGTTGGTGGGAATTTCTACAACGTCTAACGAGTAGATAGTTCTGAATTCGCCTTCTTCCGTTTTTGCCGTACCTGTCATACCCGAAAGTTTGTTGTATAAGCGGAAGTAGTTTTGGAAGGTTACGGTTGCGTGAGTTTTATTTTCTTCCCTTACCTTAACCTTTTCTTTAGCTTCTATTGCTTGGTGTAAACCGTCGGAATAACGTCTACCGATCATTAAACGGCCGGTAAATTCGTCAACGATTAAAATTTCGCCTTCGTTAGATACGATATAATCTTCGTCGCGTTTGAAAAGTTCGTGCGCCTTTAACGCTTGTTGTATGTGGTGGTTTAATTCGGCGTGTTCAATATCGCCCAAGTTGTCTATACCGAAAAATCTTTCAGCTTTTTCAGCGCCCTTTTCGGTTATGGTTACCGACTTTTCCTTTCTGTCGATAATATAGTCCCAGTTTTCCATTTCTTCGAGTATTGCCTGCAATTTGTCGATTGCCGCTTTATCAGCTTCGGAATACTCTTTTTTACGCTTAGAGGGCGTTTTTTGTTCGGCGTCTTTTTTATCGTCGTCGAATCCGCCCTTTAAGGTACGAACGAAACGGTCTACGTCTTCGTATAATTTAGAACTTTGACCGCCGCGACCAGATATAATTAAGGGGGTTCTTGCTTCGTCGATTAAAATGGAGTCGACTTCGTCGATAATACAGAAGTTGAGTTCCCTTTGAACCATTGAAGGAAGGGAAGCTTTTAAGTTATCCCTTAAATAGTCGAAGCCAAGTTCGTTGTTAGTTGCGTAAATAATATCGCATTTATACGCCTTTTGTTTATCGGCATCTTCCATACCGGGAACAACTACGCCAACGGTTAAGCCCATAAATTTATGAACTTTACCCATCCATTCGGCGTCACGCTTTGCAAGGTAATCGTTTACCGTTACAATATGCACACCCTTGCCGGTAAGTGCGTTTAAATATGCGGGAAGGGTAGAAACTAACGTTTTACCTTCACCAGTTCTCATTTCGGCAATACGGCCTTGATGCAAGCAGATACCGCCTATAATTTGAACGTGGAAGTGCTTCATTTTAAGTACGCGCCAACTTGCTTCTCTTAAAGCGGCAAACGCGTCGAACATAATATCGTCTAAGGTTTCCCCTGCCTTTAAACGTGCTTTTAAAATTGCAGTTTGTCCTTTTAATTCTTCGTCGGACATAGCCGCATATTTAGGTTCTAATTCCTCTACCTTTAACGCAAGTTTGTTTAATTTTCTTAAAGCCCTTCTTCCGTCGGAATTGAGGATGTACTTAATAAGTCCCATATTGCTCCTTTATAGTTGCGCGTACGCACGGGCGCACGCATGATACTACTATTATAATCCCTTTAATTGTACTATATTTTAACCGATATGTAAATTGCTTTTTTAAAATTAATTGCATTTTTTTTGTAAGTTTTTGCAAAAACGCGTTTTTATTGGCAAAATTTACACGGTTACGTTTATTTTATAACCATTATACTGCGCCTTAAAACGGAAATAGTAAAAGGCGATTGCAAAAATGCAACCGCCCATAAGTTTATTAATATTATTATTCAGCGTTAATATCCATAAATTCAAATTTTAAAACGTTGAAAAGCCCAGTATCTAACAGTTTAACTTCGGGTATAACGGCAAGCGATAAAAAGGCAAGCGACATAAACGCTTCTTGGTTTTTATCTACGCCCATAGAATACGCTCTGTCTATAAGTTCTTTAGAATCCTTTTGTAAACTATCTGCGTCGCGAGAAGACATTAACCCGCCTATATCCAAGGTTAAAGTATAAGTTTTGCCCGCTTTTTTATCGACGATTACCATACCGCCGCCTATCTCTTTTAAAGCGTTTGCAGCCTTTGCCATACTTTCGTTATCGTCGCCTAAAAGGATGATATTGTGGGAGTCGTGAGCTATAGTAATGCCCATTGCGCCACCTTTAAAGCCGTAACCTTTTAAAAGCCCTTTACCGATATTGCCCGTGTATTTATGGCGCTCTACTACCGCCATTTTTAAAACGTCCGTTCCTTCTATTTGAACGTCGCCGTTTTCCGATTTTATTTCCATAACTTCGCTACCCGTTACCACGTTGCCAGGAAGTAACGTCATAACGTTTGCCTTTTTGCCCTTTAAAGTTAAAATAAAATCGTCGGCTTTAAGTTCGTTTACGTGCACGGTGTTTAAAACGCTTTGGGGAAGATAGCGCTTTGAAGTATCGAATAAAGGCTTGCCGTTTTTGGCAACTAACTTACCGCTTTTTATAACGTATTGCGCGTTAAAGTTTTTAAGGTCGTCTACCACTACCAAATCGGCAAGATAGAAGGGTGCAATAGCGCCGCGGTATCTTAAATTGTAACATTCGGCAGCGTTTAAAGTGGCAATAGTAACCGCCCAAATAGGATCTAACCCGCCTGCAACCGCCGTTCTTAAAGCGTCGTCGATATGTCCCTTTCTCTTCAAATCGGCGGCGTGTCTATCGTCGGTGCACATTATAAAGCGGCGCATATTAGCCGCCGTAACCGCCTTGGAGTTGGAAACTAAATTGCGTGTGGAAGAGCCGTGTCTTAAATGGACGTAAACGCCCTTTGCTATTTTTTCTTCTATTTCTTCTACCGAAGTACATTCGTGGTCGGTGGCAATACCGCCGCAAAGATATGCGTTTAGCGCATCACCTGAAGTTGCGGGAGCATGTCCGTCGATTATTTTGTTTGCCGCGTGTGCAGCTTCTAATTTTTTAAGTACGTCGGGAATAGCCGATATAACGCCGGGGAAGTTCATAAATTCGCCCAAGCCGAAGATAAAATCGTCGTTTATGTGTTCTTCTATATCCTTACCAAAAAGTTCTGCACCGCTCGTTTCAAAGGGGGTTGCGGGCACACAAGAAGGAAGTTGAACTTTTACGTCTAAGGGAACGTTTTTGCTTGCTTTGGCAATATATTCTGCGCCTGCCATACCGCAAACGTTGGTAATTTCGTGGGGGTCGGCAATAATGGTTGTAGTTCCGCGGGGAACTATTAAAGAGGCGAATTCTTCGGGGGAAAGCTGGGAACTTTCGATATGAACGTGAGCGTCGATATATCCGGGGATAACGGTTAAGCCTTTAACGTCTATTTCATTTTGCCCTTCATAGCTACCTATACCTACTATTTTTTCATCTACGATAGCAATGTCGCCCTTTTCGATTTTGCCGTTTAAAACGTTTACGAAGGTTGCATTTTTTAAAACTAAATCTGCCTTACTGCGTTTTATAGCGGCGTTTACGTATTTTTCAAGCATTGAGAGTTTCTCCTTTGATTTATATAACAACATTATACCGCAAATGCGGCAAAATGTAAATACTTAAAATAAAAAAACCGCCGCAAAAGCGACGGTTTTTATTAAATTTTTTATTAGGTTAAAAGGAAGGTTGCAACGAAGATAATTGCTATAACCCAAGTGGGAATAGAAATTTCTTTAATCTTACCGGTGCAAACTTTAACTATTACGTACGCAATTATACCCATACCGATACCAGTAGAAATGCTGTAGCCAAGAACCATGATTATAAAGGTTAAGAAAGCAACGATTGCGTCTGCGCCGTCTTCCCAATCAATTTTGGTAACAGAGCCCATCATCAATACGCCTACCCAAATAAGAGCGGTTGCGGTTGCACAAGAAGGAATAAGTTGAGCTACGGGGCTTAAGAACATAGCGACAAAGAAAAGAACGCCAGTTACTAAAGCCGTTAAACCAGTTTTACCGCCTGCAGTTACACCGGATGCGGATTCAACGAAAGTGGTTACGGTAGAAGTACCTGCGATTGCGCCCGTGCAAGTTGCAATAGCGTCTGCAAGCATCATCTTTTCCATGTTGAGAGGAGCTCCCTTTTCGTCTAAAAGGTTACCCTTAGAGCAAGCGCCGTATAAAGTACCGATAGTATCGAACATATCTATCATGCAAAGGGAAAGTGCGGTGGTTAAAAGAAGTATGATAAGCGAACCAACGGTGTTACCTTCTACTGCAAGATAAGTATTAAAGTTAAAGCCTTCGGTAAATACTGCGCCGGCAGAATCTTTACCCCAAGCAGCAAACGCGCTGAAAGGATTGCTTAAAGAAATAGAATCAAAAATTGCCGCAGCTGCTTCGTTTCCGCAAGCAAGAGCGATTGCAAGAGCAATATAATAAACTACTGCAGAACCTAAAATACCCCACAATATTGCGCCCTTAACCTTCTTTTTGGAAAGAATTGCAATTGCGATTACACCAAAGATTGCTATGATTGCAGGAAGCATACCACCTACACCTGCAGCAACGTCGTAGGTTACGAAAGGAGTGTCAGCCAAAAGGTTGAAAGAAGCAAAGTCAACTAAAGTAGAAGGGTTACCAACTATTATTTTTGCGTTTTGCATGCCGATAAACGCGATAAATAAGCCGATACCTACGGGGATTGCGTGTCTTACGCCTGCGGGGATTGCTTCAAATATTTTCTTTCTTAAACCAGTTACAGTTAAAAGAAGGAAAATTGCGCCGTCTAAAAGGGTAAATACCATACAGTTAGCATAGCTTAATCCCGTTCCGCCGAGAACTAACGTATAAACGATAAACGCATTAATACCCATACCGGAAGCTTGTGCCAAAGGCATTTTTGCAAGGAACGCCATAAGCAACGTACCTACGATTGCACCGATTGCCGTTGCTATGTAAGCTGCGCCGTAAGGATCTTCGCCACCAATAACGTTTGCGAACATACCGGCATTTACCATAAGAATGTAAACCATTGCCATAAAGGTGGTTAAGCCTGCAACGATTTCAATTCTGAAAGTAGAGCCGCTCTTGGTTACGCCGAAAAACTTATCGAACCAGTTTTTAGGTTGAACTTCGGCTTGCGCGGCAACGGGTTCTTCCGTAGCCACTACTTCTTCTTTGATTTCTTCACTCATTGAGAAGACCTCCTAAAAATTTCTTTAGTTTTGAGTTGAGAAATAAAATCGGAGGAAAGCGCTTTAATTACCGCATTCGGCATTACCGTAATTAAAGGACCGCAACCGTTTTCTTTTTCAACTACTTATCACAATTTTATCACATAAAACAAAAAATGGCAATAGCTAAAATGCATTTTGCCACTTTTATTTTCAAATTTTTTTATTATTTTATAAGTGAAGTTCTAAAAGAGTTTAAAACGGCAATTAACATTACTCCAACGTCGGCAAAAATAGCCAAAATTAAGGGGAAATTAGCAATAAATACACTTGCCGCCATTACGCCGAATTTAACTATAAGTGAACCTATTATATTTTGGAACACTATATTTTTAGTGCCTTTTGCTATGCGCTTTGCCTTGGGGATAAGTTTTAAATCGTCGGAAACTAAAACTATATCGCTTGCTTCAATCGCCGCGTCGGAACCAACTTTGCCCATAGATATTGCGCAGTTTGCCGCAGTCATAACGGGGGCGTCGTTTATTCCGTCGCCAACGTAAATAAGCTTTTCTTTTTCCTTTAATTTAAGTGCTTCTTCAAGTTTTTGATCGGGTAAAAGCTCGGCTTTAAAGTCGGTTAAGCCCACTTCGGTTGCAACGTTTTGCGCCCTTTCCTTTTTGTCGCCCGTTAACATAATAGAATAGTTGACGCCGCAATTTTTAAGCTCTTCCACCGCTTGTTTTGCACTATTTTTTATGGCGTCGTCAATTAAAATAACCCCTACATATTCGCCGTTTAACGCAACGTAAACGGGAGTTGACAAGGTATTTTCAACGGTAAAATTAACGCCGTTTTCTCTTAAAAGCTTATCGTTGCCGCAAAGTAAAATTTTTCCTTCTACTTCGGCTTTTAAACCTTCACCCGCAACTTCTTCTAAATTATTTACTTGGTAATCGGATTGGATATTTTTAAAAGCTTCGGCTATGGGATGAGAAGAGAGTTTTTCCGCCGCAGCGCAAAGTTTAAGCGCCTTTTCTGAAGAGTATTTACAAACTTTAAAAGTGCCTTCGGTTAGCGTACCCGTTTTATCGTACGCAATAGCCGTTGCCGAAGCGAGCTCGTCTAAGCAGGTAGAACCCTTTACGAGTATTCCGAACTTCGCCGCCCTTCCTATTCCGCCAAAATATGAAAGGGGAACGGAAATTACCAACGCGCAAGGGCAAGATATTACTAAAAAGGATAACGCTTTATAAATCCAATCGGAATAAGTTATCCATAAAAATTGCGATTGAACGGCACATATTACGGTGGGAACAATACCTGCCACTATTGCCGCGGCAATGCAAACTAAGGGCGTATAATACTTAGCAAATTTTGTTATAAACTTTTCGGGCGCGGCTTTTTTTGCCGTGGAATTTTCCACCATATCCAAAATTTTTGCAACGGCGGAGTTTTTGTATTCGCGAATAACTTTAGCAAAAAGTATTTTATTTAAATTTATTCCACCCGACAAAATTTCGTCGCCCACTTTTACGTCGCGAGGTAACGGTTCGCCGTTTAGCAATTTGTTATCTATTGCACTTTTGCCTTCAACTATAACGCAATCCACGGGTATTTTTTCTCCCGCCCTTATTAAAATTACGTCGTCTATTTTAAGCTCTTCAGGTGAAACGGTAAAATATTGGTCGCCGTAAACGAGCGTTGCCACTTCGCTTTTTAAATCCATAAGCTTGGTAATTGAACGGCGAGAAGAGCCGACGGCAACGCCTTGCAAAAGCTCGCCTATTTGATATAAAAGCATAACGGCTACGCCTTCAAAAAGCCCGTCGCCGGTAAATATACCCAATAAAACCGCACCTATAGAAGCTATAGTCATTAAAAAGTTTTCGTCGAATACTTTGCCTTTTAAAATATTTTTAGCCGTTGCTAAAAGCACTTTATGCCCTGCCGCCAAATACGCAACGCCGTAAAAAATATAAGATAAAATTTTAAGCGCACCTTCAAGTTTTAAAAAAGTGAAAATTACCGCAGGGATAAAAAACAACGCAGAAATAGCAATGCAAACTATATCGTATAAATGCTCGCCGATAACGCCCTTTTTGTTCGCACCTTCGTTGCCAACTATTTTAACGTCTTCAAAATGCGTTATGGTATATACTGCTTTTTCGTATTCGGTTGCGACGTTGCAATTTAAAATAATTTGCATATTCATAAAATCAACGGTTGCTGCAACGCCTTCTATTTTGTTTAGCTCCTCTTCCAGTTCTCTACCGCAATTGGCACAGCAAAGACCGCTTATCTTTAATTTTTTACCGCTTAAATTACGGCTTTCGTTGGGGGATATAGGCGCATCTTTTACAACTTTAACCTCTTCAAAGGCGTTGCAGATATCTTCTACTTTTTTTAAAGTTTCACCGTTGCAGTCAACGTAAACTTTTTGCGCCATGAAATCTACCGTGGCAGTATTAACGCCTTCGGTTTTTTTAATAATCTCTTCTAACTCCCTTGCACAATTGGCGCAATCTAACCCTTGAATTTTAATAACGTTATTCATTGCAGTTTAAATGCTCCTTTGCCATTTTTAGCATGATTAAAACGTGGTTGTCGGAAATGGAATATAAAATATTTTTCCCGCTTCGCCTACTTTTTATTATGCGATTATCTTTAAGAGTTTTAAGTTGGTGCGAAACGGCACTTTGGTTACCCCCCACCGCTTCGGTAATATGCTCAACGCAAAGTTCGCCACCTTCTAACGCAAAAAGTATTTTTAAGCGGGAAGGTTCGGATAATGCTTTAAATCTATACCCCATTAAGTTAATATCATCTTCGCAAGGCATAGACAAGAGCGCTTGTTGAACCCTTTTTTGATGGTCTACACTTTCACAAATTTTATCGTGCATTAATTTTTGCTCCTTTTATATGAACGGTTATTCATATGATAATATAACTTTTATATTTTGTCAAGTGTTTAAAATAAAATAATTATAACTTTGATTTTACATAATTACTTAAAACTGCGCTAAGTGAATAACGGCTACTTTAATTAAATAAAAATTACATTATTTAACCTTTTAACGGTTAAAAGAAAAAAGCCTTGGAGCATAAAGCTCCAAGGCTATGGCGCAGAGAAAGGGATTCGAACCCCTGGATAGTCTCCCATCAACGGTTTTCAAGACCGCCGCATTCGACCGCTCTGCCATCTCTGCATTTGTATTTAATTTTTTTATGTTTATTACAGAAAACCGTTACACGATTTGACGCAATCGCGTAAACGAACGATTGCTATTCCGTCGCTTTGCTCCTTACAAGCACCGCCACTATTCGACCGCTTCTCCATCTCTGCATTTGTATTTAATTTTTTTATGTTTATTACAGAAAACCGTTACACGGTTTGACGCAATCGCGTAAACGAACGATTGCTATTCCGTCGCTTTGCTCCTTACAAGCACCGCCACTATTCGACCGCTTCTCCATCTCTGTATTTGCGTTTGATTTTAACAGCTTTTATATTTTAGCAAATTAAAAAAACTATGTCAATTGTTTTTAAGTGCTAAGTTTTAAGCTATTACAAATTTTAAGCATTAAAAATACGGAGCAAAAATTTGCTCCGTACGTAGTTTTATTCTTTTCCGTTCCAGCAGTACGTGCAAAGCTTTTCTGCAGGTAAGCCGGTTGATTCTATCATATCGTCTAAACGGTGGAATTTAAGCGACGTAAAGTGTTGTTGACGGCGAATTTCTTCTACCAAATTTTTATGTTTTTCGCTATCGGGGTTGGAATATTCGGCAATTAATTCGGGAGTGGGTTCAACGCCTTCTAACTTATAAATTACCTTATTTGCAATTAATTCCATAGGCGAATTGGAACGGGAGAAATTTAAATATTTGCACCCGAAGAATATGGGAGGACACGCCGTTCTAATATGCACTTCTCTTGCGCCGTTATCAAATAAAAAGTCGGCAGTTTCTCTAAGTTGAGTGCCCCTTACTATAGAGTCGTCTATTAAAAGTAAGTTTTTATTTTCTATTAAATCGTGTATGGGAATAAGCTTCATCCTGGCAATAAGTTCTCGCTTGCTCTGTGTGGGGGGCATAAACGAACGGGGCCAAGTGGGAGTATATTTTACGAAAGGTCTTGCATAGTGGCTGCCCGATTGGTTTGCGTAACC
>JAGAMH010000088.1 GCA_017624815.1 Clostridia bacterium | reverse complement strand
TGTCTATACTGCTTTTTAAAAGATTTTTATCTACCGTTACTACCGTGGTGAAAGACTTGGGAATAATATTATCCTTTTTAATAAAGTCGCCGCCGTATAAACGGGAAGTTAAAACGGTATCTTCAACGGATACTAAAATAATGCCCTTTTGAATAAATATTTCCGTTTCTTCTACGCTATCGGGAAGCATTTTTTCAATTTCGTTTAACGTTCTTGCAGGGCAAACTATTTCCATATTGCCGGTAGAAGACAAAACTTGTCCGTTGCAGGTTGCCAAGCGGAATCCGTCTAACGCGGTAACGCAAAGATCGTTTCCGTTTATTATAAACTGACAACCCTTTAAAATGGGACGGCTATCGTCGCTAGCGCAGCAGAAGGAAGTTTCGTTAATAACTCTTTTAAGTTCTGCAGTTTTAATTTTAAAGCTATTTTCGCTTATGTCGGTATCTACCTTGGGGAATTCGTCGGCAGATAAAATTTGCATAGAAGTTTGGCTGTCGGCGTAAATTATATCCATTTTTCTATTTTGAGCGGAAAGGGTAATTTCAACGCCTTCTAACTTTTTAATAAAGTCGGCAAAATATCTGCCGGGAACGCAGAAAGTTCCTTCTTCGTAAATTTCTGCCTTTATTCTTTTTTGTATGGAAATTTCGCCGTCGGTTGCGGTTAAAGTAATACCGTCGTTTCTGGCGGAAATTTTAATACATTCCATTACGGGAACGGTAGTTTTATTAGCGCATGCTTTTACTACTTTTAATACTGCATCAGATAAATCTATTCCTTGGCAAACGGCCTTCATAACTTCTCCTTTTTCCGCCTTTTTAACTTTATTAATTTATTTATATATTATATAATAATATTATTAATAGGGGCGGTTGAATTGTTTATAACTTTTTCAGTTTTTTTCTTTTACCTTAATATAATAACAAAAAACGATTAAAAAAGCAACAAAAATAAGCCTTTTTTAGGGGGTGAAAGGATGAAAAATATAGTTGATAAAAAAGTGGATAAATTGTGAAAAGGTGGACAATTTTTTATATCTAAAATTATAAAATTAAAAATTTAAAAGTAAATTTAAATAAAAAAATAATAATCCACAGTAAAATGTTAATTGTGGATAATAGTTTTTAACAATTTAAAATTTATTATATATACTTGAAAGAGTAAAATTTTTATGATATAATATTTTTTACTATGGATATCAACTTTTATTTAAACTTAATAGAAAGAGAAAAAAAGGAAACTTTTGATAAATTTTCTAAAATGCTTATAGAGTACAATAAAAAGTACAATTTAACGTCTATTTGCGACGAAAACGGCATAAAAATTAAGCATTTTTTAGACAGTATTATAGGTGAAAAATTCTTTGCAAAAGGGGCTAACGTTATAGAAATTGGTTCGGGCGGCGGATTTCCTTCTATCCCTTTAAAGATAATTAGGGATGATTTAAAGTTTACACTCGTTGAAAGTACGGGAAAAAAATGTGAATATTTAAAGGCGGTTGTTGACAATTTTAATTTTGATTGTGTACAAGTTTTAAATATAAGGGCGGAAGACGGCGGTAAAAACGTTATCCACAGGGAAAAATACGACGCAGTTTGCGCGAGAGCCGTTGCAAGATTAAACACTTTATGCGAATACTGTATGCCTTTTATTAAGGTTGGAGGAAGATTTATTGCTTATAAAGGGGACGCAAAAGAAGAAATTGAAGAAGCTAAAAACGCAATTAAAGTGCTTGGCGGAAAAATTTTATGCGTAGAAGAGATAGAACTCCCCTTTGAAGCCGGTAAAAGAAATATTATAGTAATTGAAAAAATAAAAAACACCCCCTCTTTATATCCAAGGGGAAATGGTAAAGAGAGAAAAAAACCTTTATAATATGTACGAAAATTGCGCTTTTAGCGGACATAGAAAGGTTGGAACAGACCTTGATAAAAAACTTTTTGCCCGCGTAGTTGAAAACTTAATAATACATAAGGAAACTAAAAATTTTTATTGCGGTATGGCAATGGGGTTTGACCTTATCGCCGCGGAAACGGTTATTAAATTAAAGAAAAAATATAACGTTAAATTAATAGCTTGCGTGCCGTATATTGGTCAATTAAACGCATTTTCTGCAACTGATAAAAAGAAGTATGAAAGGGTGTTAAAAAAGTGTGATGAAGTTATAGTATTATCGGAAAATTATTACAACGGTTGCCTTCATTACAGAGATAGATATATGGTTGATAAAAGCGACGTTTTAATTTGTTTTTTAAGGGAAAATAAAGGTGGTACTTATTATACGGTAAATTACGCCAAAAAAAATAACGTTCCAGTAATAGAAGTTTAATTTATTTAAGTAAAAATTTATCGATTAACGTTTAAATAAGATATAATATTATTATATATATAATAGGAAGATATTTTTATAAGGTGAAAAAAATGATTGAATGGTATAACAATTTAAGTATTTTAGAATACTGCTATTTTTACGTAGCCATTATAGCAACCGTATTTTTAATAATACAAATAGTTATGATGTGCTTTTCTTTAGGTGGCGACGTAGACGTTGACGGCGACGTTGAAGTAGATTTAGATAGTGGAATTTCGGTATTTACCGTTAAAAGTTTAACTGCCTTTTTTGCCGTTGGCGGATGGGCTGGGCTTTTAACTGCCTCCCTTTTACCCAACTATTTATTCGTTTCGGCTATCGTTGGTATAGTTTGCGGCGTTGGAGCTATGTTTTTGGTAGTTTTTGCTATACGCGGAATTTTAAAACTTCAATGCGACGGCACTATTGAAATGGAAAAATTAGTAGATAAAAACGCCACCGTTTACGTTTCTATTCCTGCAAAAAGATCGGGCAGAGGAAAGGTAAATTTGGTAGCGCAGGGAAGATTTAGCGAATTTGACGCCGTTACCGACGGTGAAGAAAAAATAAGCGTTGACGAAACTGTTAAAATTATTGCAGTTGAAAACGAAGTTTTAATTGTAAAGAAAATAAGCGATTAAAGGTGGAAAAACTTTTAAAACTTAATTTATATTAAAGGAGTAAAAAAATGAATATTTTATCTGCAGCAAGTAGCATTGCTACTATTTTGGGCGTTACGGTTGCTATGTTACTAGTACTTATTTTATTAGTAGTATTAGTTCGTTACAAAAAATGCCCTTCTGACAAAATTATGGTTATTTACGGTAAAATTTCCCCCAACAAAGACGGAAGTTACCGTTCGGCAAAATGTATTCACGGTGGCGCGGCGTTCGTTTGGCCCTTCTTACAGGCTTATACGTTTATGGATTTAACTCCCCTTGCTATCGCAGTTGATTTGAGAAGCGCTCTTTCTAAACAAAACATAAGAATAGACGTTCCCTCTATATTCACCGTTGGTCTTTCCACCGATCCTACCATTATGCAAAACGCGGCTGAAAGACTTTTAGGGTTGGATATGAAAAATATTTCCGACCTTGCAAAAGACATTATTTTCGGTCAGTTACGTTTGGTTATTGCAACCATGAACATAGAAGAAATTAACGCCGACAGAGATAAATTTTTAGACGCTATTTCAAGAAACGTTGAAGGCGAACTTAAAAAAGTTGGTTTAAGACTTATAAACGTAAACGTTACCGACATTTCAGATGAAAGCGGATACATAGTTGCTCTCGGTAAAGAAGCGGCGGCAAAAGCAATTAACGACGCTAAAATTTCCGTTGCAGAAGAAAACAGAAAGGGTGCTATAGGTGAAGCTAACGCCCAAATGCAACAGCGTATTAACGTGGCGGAAGCTGAATCTAAGGCTATTGAAGGTGAAAATAAAGCAAAGGCTGATATTGCTCAATCTAAGGCTTTACTTCGTCAGAAAGAAGCAGAGGCAATGAAACTTGCCGTAACGGCGGAAAACGTTCAAGCGGCAAAGGCTAAAGAAGAATCTTACGTAGCAGAAAAAGAAGCGGAAATTTCGCGTGCGGCTAAAGAGAAGGCAACCAAAGAAGCCGACGTTATAGTTGCAACGGAAATTGAAAAGAGAAAAATTGAAATTGAAGCGGACGCTCAAGCGGAAAATATGCGTAGAAAGGCAAAAGGTGAAGCTGATGCAATTTACGCTAAAATGGAAGCTGAAGCACGCGGTTTATACGAAACGCTTTCTAAGCAGGCAGAAGGTATGGATAAGCTTGTAAAAGCGGCGGGAACTGCCGACGAAGCTGTAAGACTTATGATTGCCGACAAGATGGAACAGTTAGTTGCAACGCAAGTTGAAGCTATTAAAAATCTTAAAATCGATAAGGTTACCGTTTGGGATAACGGAAGCAATTCCGAAGGTAAAACGGCAACGGCGAACTTTGTTTCCGGTATGATGAAAGCTCTCCCTCCCTTAAACGATTTATACGCTATGGCAGGGTTAAAAATGCCCGAAATAGTAGCCCCTAAAAAGGTTGAAGAAGATCCTGAAAATAAGTAATTGCCCCCATACTATACTTAAATTAACGTAAAAATTAATACTTTTTTAAGCGGTAAAATATTATTTTGCCGCTTAATTTTTTAAAAAAGTTAAAAAATGGGAATTGCCCCCCGTAATATGCCTTAATTATTTAAAAAATTAGTTAAAATTATTTTTTTGTATTGACAAACTTTATTATATATAGTAAAATAAGTTAAAGCAAAATTATTAAGGAGATTTTTATGGCAAACGTTTGCGTAATTACGGGCGGCGGCAGCGGAATGGGCTTAGAAGCCGCAAAGTTTATGCCCAAGGATAAAATAATAGTAAT
>JAGAMH010000087.1 GCA_017624815.1 Clostridia bacterium | reverse complement strand
TTTATTTTATTATTTTTTATTAAATAAAAAGCGGAGAAAATCTCCGCTTTTTTTAGCCGTTATATGAATTTATAAATTTTATTAAACAGTCGCATTGTTTGCCGTTTTTATCGTATCCGGTATCGTTACAAATTTTGCAAGAGTAGTTAGGCTCAAAAGAATTTTTATTTATTTTAAGTTCTTTTAACCTTGCATCGGCTTGTATTTCAAGTTTTTCAATCTCTTCGGATAACTTTTTAGCTTCGTTTTCGTCGCGTAGTTCAGTAAATGCAAGTTTAATATTAAGTGAGTTTAATTTTTTATAAAGTTCGCTATATATCTTATCGTTCAACGCTTTTTTGAACGAATTTTCTGCTTTTTGCTCAGCAGCGTTTCTTAAATTAGCAAAGTGTCTTTCGATAACGCTTTTATCTAAAACGGGCTTTGTCGTATCAATAGGTGCTTTAACGGTTTCAATTTGGTTGACGTTAAATATAGCGTTATTTTTCCAAGAAGACAATATGCCGTTTATATAAGCAATCGGGTTAGATTTTCCAGCAGAGAGTTTTGCCGCTTCTAAAATCATATCGTTAGAAAAACCCCAACTTTGCCATTTTTGCAAACATTGTATATCCCATGAAATTATTTTACGGGTAAGTCCACAAGTAGTTAAAACTGTTTTAATCAACTTATCGCGTTCGTTAAGCTTGTTAAGGTGCTCGTTAACGTCGCCTTCAGTAACAATTCCTTGATCGTATAAATCTTTAATAAAATCGTTCATTAAATCAAAAGAATTATTGCCGTGAATAAAGCAGTAATTTGCAAGTTTAATTAAAGTTGCGCTGTCATATCCAAAATTAAACCAAACGTTTACGTAATTTTCTACGTAAGGTGCAGAACTTTGCATATATACGCCCAAAGAACGGGCAATTTCAGTCGTTGCAATATATATCGAGTTTTTGTTTTTACAATAATCTTCTATTTCTTTTACGTCGAACTTTCTATTTTTATAAAGTTCAGCAATAGCAACGTCAATTTTATCAACGGTTTTTGCTTTAAAATGTTTTGCCGCGCAAATTATAGATTTTTCCTCAAAACCTAATTCAACGGTCCATTTTTTATAGAACTTTTCGTCGTCAACGTCGGGGCGGCGATTAATACCTAAAGCGCTAAATAAATTTAATAAAGCAGGAGTGGAGCTAGTATAAGAGGAAAGTTTTTCTTCAACTTTTTTAGCAGAAGTTGCTCCTTCGTTTGCAAAACTTTTAGCAACCTTTTTTATGTACGCAAGCTTAATGTCGTCGCCTTTTAAAGAAACGCAATAGGCAATTATCATAATAAGCGCGTTTTGGTCGAAACAGTATTCTTCTAAAAGGTAAAAGTATTCCATAAATTCGTGTGTGGAAATCATTCGCCCTTTAATTATACTCTGAACGTTTTTTGTAAAATCTGCGTATTTTGCAGGCTTATATTTTTTAGGCGTTCCGCAAACGTTTTCGCAATCTAAAATTTTAATTTCTAAAGGCGATTCGCAAAGTATACTTACAAGCTCGAATTCTTCTAAATACTTAAAGAAATTTAAAATTTCGGTTTCATCTAAATTTAACGCTTTCGAAAAGTCAACCGCCGTGTAAGAAGTTAAATTATTTTGATAAACGTAGAGTGCGTACAGGTATACTTTTATAGCAGTAGCATCTAAAACGGGCAAATATTTAGTTATAAATTTGTTCTCAATACTGGTAAAAGACTTTTTAACTAAATCTTCACATACCGAAATAAACGCCATAAAATTAAAACTCCGCTTTTTTACGCTTGATTTATTCCTTGAAAAGGAATATAATATAAGATAAGTTGGAGTATTATCGATTAATTACTCCACCGTGAAATATATTATAACTGCATTTTATAAAAAAAGCAATTCAAAGCAATAAAATATTAAAAACAAATTATGAAAATTTTGCATACGTCCGATTGGCATATCGGTAAAAAGTTAATGGGAAGGGAGCGCTACGAAGAACATAAGAACGTTCTTTATGAAATTGCAGAAATCTGTAAAGCTGAAAACGTTGATTTATGCTTAGTTGCAGGCGACGTTTTTGATACTTACACTCCGTCTGCAGAAGCTGAAGAAATTTTTTATAATAGCGTTAAAGAAATTGCAAAACATAGTGCAGTTTTAATTATTAGCGGCAACCACGACGATTACGTAAGGTTAACCGCCGCTTCTAAAATTACCGAAGAATTAAACATTTATATTATCGGCAATAATTTAAACGCCGTATCGTGTAAAAAACGCGGTAAAACCTATCCGATAAATTCCGGCGAAGGATTCGTTATTTTCAAAAACGAAAAAGGAGAAAAGGTTTACGTAAACACTTTACCTTATCCTAATGAAGCTCGTTTTAAAGAAGGAAAAACAGACGAAAGTTTTAACGAAAAAATAACCCGTTGGATAAATATAGGCGAAAATGGTAAAACGGAAAATATTCCATCAATTTTTTTATCGCATATATTTGCCGCAGGTGGTGCCGTTTCTGAAAGCGAACGAGAAATTGATTTAGGCGGAGCAAGAGCAGTTGGTTTAAATTTGTTTCCTAAATGTAATTACGCCGCTTTGGGACATTTACACAAACGTCAAAAATTGGGAGATAACAACGTTTATTATAGCGGAGCTATTATGCAATTTTCCTTTGATGAATGTAATGCGGAAAAATCGGTAAACGTGTTTGAGTTAGCAGAAGAAGGCGTTAAAAATTTTAAACAAATTGCGCTTAAAAACTTTGTTAATTTAATTAAATTGCAATCTGAAAACGTAGAAGATGGGTTAAATTTGTTAGAAAAATATAATAACTGCTACGTTGAATTAACTTTAAATTTAAAAGAACCTTTAACTCAAAGTCAAAGTACGGCGTTAAGAAAAATGCAAAATTTAATTTCGTTGAAAACTAACGTTGAAAACAATTCCGACCAACGCGCGTTGTATTCGAATAAAAATAAAAGCTCTTCGCAACTTTTTTGCGATTACTATTTTTCACGATTTAATAACAAACCTTCTAACGACCTAAAAGAGTTATTTTTATCGATTACGGAGGAATAAATGAAACCTTTAAAATTAAAGTTTAAGGGAATAAACAGTTTTTCCGACGAAACAGAAATTGATTTTGCCCAGTTAACTAAAAACGGGATATTTGGTATTTTTGGCGATACGGGAAGTGGAAAAAGCACTATATTAGACTGTATAAACTTCGCTTTATACGGCGACGTTGACCGTAGCGAAGAAAAAACAGATATAATTAATTACCGTTGCGATTCACTTGAAATATCATTTACTTTTGAAATTACAGACGAAGGAAAGAGAAAAACTTATATTATTGAACGCTCGTTAAAGAAAAAAAGCGGCGTTCATAAAGCAATGCTGTATGAAATATGCGAAGATAAAAATCTTTGCGTGGCAGATAACGCATCTTCGGTTAAAAGTAAAATAATCGGTGTTTTGGGCTTAGAGGCAAAAGATTTCAGAAAGTGCATTGCCCTTCCGCAAGGGGAGTTTGCGCAGTTCGTCAAATCTCAACCTGCAGAAAGAATTAAGCTTATAGAAAGGCTTTTTAACTTATCTAAATACGGCGCTCGTTTAAAAGAAAAGCTTTCAGAAAAAGAAAAGGAAGTGCAAGCCATTTACTCTGAATTGAGTGGCAAGCTTTCAACGTATAGTAACGCAACGCAAGAATCTTTACAAAATTTAAAAGATACTTTAGCTACAAAAAAACGAGATCTTATACAATTAAACGAAATAATTGACAAAGAAAAAATAGACAAAGAAAAAACTGTTAAGCTTTTTGAAAAAAGAAAAGAACTGGACGAAGCTTTATATAGATTAAAAAAGTTAGAAGAATTAAAGGGCTCAATGGATGCAATGCGCAAATCTTTAAACTCGATTGATGGTGCAAAGCGAATAATTGAATGCCATAATCAAATTAAGAAATTGAGCCAAGACCGTTTGGAGTTAGATAAAAAATTATCTTGTGCGCAAAACGAACGCAATAAAATTAGTTCATCTTTAGAAAGTCTAAAAAAATTAGAAGAAAGTTCTAACTTTGATGAAAAAATTACCCAAGGTACAGCCCTTTTAACTGAATTAAAATTCTATTTAAAAGACGTAATAAAGCTTGAAGAATTCCAAAAAGAACTTAAAAGTTTAACGGAGAAATATAAATTAGAAAGTAAACTTCTTTTAAGTGATGATGAAAACGTAAAAAGTTTATTAAATTCGTTAAATAAACTTAATGATGAATTTGAAAGCGTTAAAAATATTAGCGTTGAAAAGTTTTTAAGCAAATTTAAAGATGGCGTTTTAAAGGAAGAGTACAGCAATCAGTTTAGTTTGTTTGCCGATTTACGCTCTGATATTCAAACGTTTAACGATGATTCTGATTTATATAAGTATATAAAGAAGCGATTTACCGAACAAATGGAATATTTAAAAGGTAGATTGTTGGTTTTGCATGAAAAATTAAATGTTTCTTACGATATTGAAACAGAATTAAAACGCTTACAAGAAGATATTGAAAAGCGCGATTCAATTAATAATAAAATTAATGAAGTCAATTCGCAAATAATTAAGTTAAACGCTAGTATTGAGCAGCATAAAGGCGTTCTTAACGAAGTTAAAGCAAACGGAGAAAAAGCAAGAAGCGAATACAACTCTTTAAAAGAAACTTTAACGAAAGTTTTTGGAGCAGACTGTATCAATTACGAACAAAAGGTAAGAGAACAGGAAAAAGCTAACGAAAAGTTAAAAGCAGATAAGCAAACGTTAACTAATGAAAAATTGGCTTATGAAGGAAAATTAAAACAAACTGAAGAAAATATTGCGCTAATTAATACCGAAATTGCCAAAAATCAAACGCAAATTGATAGCAATAAAAATCTTTTAACAGTTGAATTAAGTAATTTAAATTTTTCTTCCGTAGACGACTGCGAAAATCTAGTTAAAGAATTTGAAAAATATCAAAACGCGAAAAATACTTTGGATGATTTTGATAGTAAGTATGCTCAATACACGTTAACTGTTAAGGATTTAAAGGAAATCGACGGCATTAACACTATTTCGGTAGATGTTGTTAACGAAGTAAAAACGCATTTAGCAAAATTTGAAGAAAATTCTAAAAACTTAAACGCCGAAATTGCCGTTATTGAAAAGAGCAAAAAAGAAGCTGAAGAACGATTATTGCAAAAAGAAGCTTTGTTAAAAGAATTTAATTCAATTGAAAAGCAAAGCAATTTAATTTTTCAACTAAAAGAGACCTTAAAAGGTAATAAATTTTTAGAATTTATTGCTAACGAATATTTAATTGAAATATCTACGTTGGCTTCTTCAACGTTATTAAAGCTTACTTGTGGAAGATATTTTTTAACCTATAACGAAAGCTTTTTCGTAGGCGATAATTACGATTGTGGTAAGTTGAGAGGAGTAAATACTTTATCTGGTGGAGAAACGTTTTTAGTTTCGTTATCGCTCGCTTTAGCGCTATCTAACGCCATTTGCGCAAAATCGTTAAAGTCAATCGAATTTTTCTTCTTAGACGAAGGATTTGGAACTTTAGATGAAACGCTTATTGATACAGTTATGGACGCGTTAGAACGCTTAAAGAGCGAACAGTTTACCATAGGCATAATAAGCCACGTTGAAGAATTAAAGCATAGAATAGATAGTAAAATTATAGTTAATAAGGCAACTGAAAGTAAAGGCTCAACCATTTACGTAAGTTGCTAAGGAGAACGTTTTGTCAAACATTTTAACACCAATTTCGCTTTGGAAAAATTTTAACGACAATTTACCGCTTAACGAAGTTATCGTTGGAGTAAAAGTAGAAGACGGAATTAAATACGAATACGTAAAATTTGAAGGTAGAGATACCGGTGCAGGGCGCGTAATAATTTACGGGGTCTGGGCTAGTGATGCCGCTTTACCTTCGGAAGAATGCGTTTTCGTTATACCGGATAGTATTGAAACCATTGACGAAGCTCTTTTAAAGGCCTTCGTTAAAAAGGGCTATTCTTGTTTTTCCGTAGATTATAGAGGCGAAGTTGAAGGCGTTAGTTCTTTTACTAACTATCCTGTTAACGTTTATTATGCTAACACGTTAAAATGCGGAAGATATAAAGACTTCGTAGACGAGAGCGCCGAAAAAACAACTTGGTACGAGTGGGTTGCCGTATGTAGATATGCGTATAAGTTTATAACTACTAAAGTTAATACTGAAGATATAGCCGTAGTTGGTATTCGCGACGGCGGCGAAATTGCTTGGAAATTAATAACTTCGGTAAAAGTTTCTTGTGCGGTTACCGTTTGCGCGGCAGGTTGGAAAGCATACGAAGGATATAATAAATTTGGTACGACTGAACCTGTTTTAAACGACGAACGTTACCGCTTTATTGCGGGAATTGATTCACAAGCTTACGCGCCTTACGTTAAATGTCCCGTTCTTATGCTATGCTCGGTCAACGATAAACGTTTCGATTATGACAGAGCGTTTGATACTTTTTCAAGAATAAACGAACAAAACTTTAAACAAAGCGTAATATCTTATTCAGTTGATTATAACGGATGTATAGGGTTAGAAAACTTTAACAATATGTTTATGTTTTTAGATAAATACGCTAAAGGCAGACACGTATATTTACCTAAACCTTCAGACGTAGTAATTTCCGTTGACGAAAACGATAATTTAGTTGCCGACGTTATGTTCGACGAATTAGGCTCGGCAATTAAAACTGGCTTATATATGGCTGAAGACTGTAAAGAATCAG
>JAGAMH010000001.1 GCA_017624815.1 Clostridia bacterium | reverse complement strand
TATATGGACACCATTTCCCTTTATCAAGCCGGTTTTAAAAACGTTGTGGCAAGTATGGGAACTTCTTTAACGCAAGAACAAGCACGCCTTATTAAACGTTATACCGATACCGTTTTAATAAGTTACGACGGCGATACGGCAGGTCAAAAAGCGAACATGCGCGGGCTCGATATTTTAAAGGAAGCGGGGATAAACGTAAGGGTAGTACCCCTTCCCGACGGGTTAGACCCCGACGACGTTATAAAACAGCGCGGCAACGAAGGCTATCAAAAATGTTTAGACTCGGCAATGCCGCTTATCGACTATAAAATTTCCGTTTTAAGAAAAAGTTTTGATTTAAGCAAAACGGAAGATAAGCGCAAATACGTTAGCGAAGCTATAAAAATAATTAGAACGAGCGAAAGTGCCGCCGAGCAAGAAGATTTGCTAAAGCATTTACGCGACGAAACGGGCGTTACCTTTGAAGCGTTAAAGCGTGAGCTTTTACAACTTCCTAAAACGGCGGAAAAACCTAAAGAAACGTTGCCCGTTCGTCAAGATTTATCTTCAATGCAAAAAAAGGCGTCACGTTTTGTTATTGCTGCGTTTTTATTCGGTGCGGGATATACGCAAGATTACGATATTTTAGACATTCCGTTCGACGACGACGTCCACGTTATAATAGCAAGATACGTTGCTTCTAAGCGAATGTTACAAGAAAGAATTCAAATACGCGAATTTTTCGACGTTTTTGAAGAGTCGTCCTCTGAGTTTGAAGAACTATCTAAAATTTTAGATTACGGCGACGGTAACAGACTTTTTGAACCGTTTGCCGAAAAGTATTTTTCAGACTGCATAATGCAATTAAGGCTTAACGAGATTGATAAACAAATTGAACAAATTAATTTAGAAATTAAAAACAGTTCTAACGTTACTGAACGTACGGCGCTTGCCAGCGGTTTGGTAAACTTATTAAAGCAAAAGGAAAAAATTAAAAACGGAGACATTAAATGAGCATAACCGATCAAAAATTAAACGACGTATTAAAACAAATTATCGATACTTACGGTTCTAAAGGTTCGATAACCACCAACAATCTCTGCGATATTATGGAAAAATACGACACGACGCCCAACCAAATCGACTTCGTGTATAAATCCATAGCTGAAGCGGGAATTCAAATTATCGACGAAGCTGAAAGAGATAAAGAACTTTACGAACAAGCTCTTTCCGATATTGGCTTAGACGACCCCGTAAAAATGTATTTAAAAGATATAGGTAGAGTACCTTTATTGTCCGCCGACGACGAAATTGAACTTGCTAAAAAAATGCAAGAAGGCGACGAAGTTGCAAAGAAAAAACTTTCAGAAGCTAACTTAAGATTGGTTGTTTCAATTGCTAAAAGATACGTTGGTCGCGGTATGCTCTTTTTGGATTTAATTCAAGAAGGTAACTTAGGTCTTATGAAAGCGGTTGAAAAATTCGACTATGAAAAAGGCTTTAAGTTTTCAACTTACGCTACTTGGTGGATAAGACAAGCTATAACCAGAGCTATTGCCGACCAAGCAAGAACTATCCGTATCCCCGTGCATATGGTTGAAACAATAAATAAATTAACGAGAGTTTCCCGTATTTTATTACAAAAGTTAGGTAGAGAACCCCAACCCGCCGAAATAGCAAAAGAAATGAATATTTCCGAAGAACGCGTGCGTGAAATTCAAAAAATAGCACAAGATCCCGTTTCGTTGGAAACACCTATCGGTGAAGAAGAAGATAGCCACCTTGGCGACTTTATCGAAGACGAAACTACTGCAACCCCTTCAGACAGCGTTTCTCAAACTATGTTAAAAGAAACGTTGCTCGGCGTGTTAAATAGCTTAACCCCCCGTGAAGAAAAAGTTTTAAGACTTCGTTACGGCGTAGACGACGGCAGACCTAGAACTTTAGAAGAAGTTGGCAAAGAGTTTAACGTAACGAGAGAGCGTATTCGTCAAATCGAAGCAAAAGCGTTAAGAAAGTTAAGACACCCTTCACGCTCGAAACACTTAAAAGACTTTTTAGATACCTAATGTCAAGAATTAATAAACTGTGTTCCTACCTTTTTAAATGCAATACCTTTGCCGATATCGGCTGCGATCACGGCTATTGCACGGAATATATGCTAAAAAACGGTTTGTGCCAAAAAGCCGTTATATCAGATATAAGCGCAAAGAGCTTGCAAAAGGCAGAAAAACTTTTAAAAAACTACGTTGAATCGGGCATATGTACGCCCGTATGCTGCGACGGACTTGAAAAAATCGATAAAGATACCGACCTTATTTTAATTGCAGGAATGGGCGGCGAAGAAATTATTAAAATATTAAAAAATTCGTTCATCCCCAAAAATTTCGTGTTCCAACCCATGAAAAACTGGGAAGAATTAAGAAGATATTTAATTGAAAACGGTGCCCACATTTCGGTAGACGACGTGTTTTGCGACGATAAGTATTACTTTATAATTAAAGGCGAAAAGTTCGGCGAAAAGCAAAACTATTCACAAGCGGAATACAAGTTCGGCAAAGACGCGTTAAACAACCCCGTGCTTTACGAGATGCTTAAAAAAGAACTTTTAAAAAAGCAAGAATACCTTTCACGGGAAGAGATGAGCCAAGAATCCAAAAAAACGGTAGAGGCGCAAGTTAAATACATAAAGGAAGTTATTAGCGGTGAAATTAAATAATATCATTGACGAGCTTGAAAAGTTAGCCCCCCTTTCGTTAAGTCGCGAATACTGCGAAAAATTCGGATTATACGACAATAGCGGCGTAATCTTAAATTGTGGAAAGGAAATTAATAAAATATTATTTTCGCTAGATTTTTCCGTTGACGCAGTAAATAAGGCGATAAGCGGCGGCTATAATTTAATAATCACCCATCACCCCGCAATTTTCGGTGGAATAAAAAGTATAAATGTAGACGTTAACCCCCTTTCAAAAAAGTTGGCGCTTTGTTTGCAAAACGGAATATCCGTGGTATCAGCTCACCTAAATTTAGATGCGGCGGAAGAAGGTATAGATTACTTTTTAATGAAGGGTATGGGCGGAACTTCCTCAGAAATTATGGATAAATTATCTTGCGGCGGATACGGAAGAGCGTATGCTATTTCCCAAACTAATTTTAAAGATTTAGTTGAAAGAACGAGAACGCAATTTAATACTAATAAACTGCGTGCGTACGGTAACGAAAATTCCGTAATTAAAAAGGTTGCATCTTTTTGCGGTTCGGGCACGGACGATAAGGCTCTTGCATTTGCAGTTGCAAACGGCGTAGATTTGGTTGTGTCTGCCGATATGAAACATCATCACGTAGCAGAACTAATTGAACGCGGAATATGCGTTATTGAGCTTACTCACTACGCAAGCGAAAACTTCGGTTTTACTAAAATAGCCGAAAAATTATCAAACCGGTTTGAAATACCTTGTTATATTCACACCGATAAAATACTCTTATAAAATAAGGCGCTTTTGCGCGAATAAGGAGGCCATTATGGCACAAATTG
>JAGAMH010000017.1 GCA_017624815.1 Clostridia bacterium | reverse complement strand
GCAATAGACGGGCAAACGAGCGCTCTTACCCGTCTTAATTACGCGCACGACTTAAAAATCTTTTTCTACTTTTTGCTTTTAAAAAGATTTAAAAGAATTAATGACGTTAAAGATTTTACTTTAAACGATTTAGAGAGCGTTGGTTCTACCGACATTGAATATTTTTTGAGTTGGCTTACCCACTACACCTACGGCGAAAAAGAACATAGCTGCAGCGACAGAGCTAAAGCAAGAAAGCTCTCTTCCATTCGCGCTATGTTTAAATACTTTTTTAGTCGAAATTTAATTTCAGTAGATAATTCTGCTAAAGTATCTACCCCTAAACTTCACGAAAAGCCCATAATCCGTTTGGAAAATGAAGAAGTTTTCGATATTATTGATACTACTGAAAACGGCTATGGTTTAACTAAACGCCAACTTGCGTTTCATGAAAAATCTAAAATTCGCGATACTGCTATTATTACTTTATTTTTAGGCACGGGTATTCGTATTAGCGAATTGGTTGGGCTTAATAACGAAGATATTAACTTTAACGACAATTCCTTCGTGGTCACTAGAAAAGGCGGTAGCAAGTCAATTTTGTATTTTGATGAAGACGTTTCCGCTGCTCTTCAAAGATATTTTGATTATAAAGAACAGCAATCTAAAACACCGATAGACGACAACGCCCTATTCCTCTCCTCACATAATAAAAGAATTACAGTTCGTGCGGTAGAAAATTTGGTTGAAAAGTACGCAAAAATCGTATCTCCTCTTAAAAAAATTTCTCCGCATAAGTTAAGAAGTACATTTGGTACGCAGCTTTATAAAGCTACGGGCGATATTTACATCGTTGCCGACGTTTTGGGGCATAAAGACGTTAACACTACGAGAAAACACTACGCAGCTATAAGTGATGAAAATCGCCGAGCTATCGTTGGTAAAGTTAAATTAAAGCCTGATGAAGACGAATCATAATATGGAAAATATAGAAAAAATTTACGTTATACAACCTATCATTTCTGAAAATTATAAAATTTTGCACGAAGAAGCTATTTCTCTTATTGAAAGCGCCAACGGGGCATATTGCGGTACAAGCTATCAAAACGTAAAAGAAATTAATCCTGCCACTTATATTGGTAGCGGAAAGCTTTGTGAAATTAGGGAAAAACTTGACGGATTAGAAGAAATTACTATATTATTCAACGGCGATCTATCTCCTTCTCAAACGCTTAATATTTCTGCGGCGTTAGACGATAGAAAGGTTATTGACCGCACTACCCTTATTTTAGATATTTTCGCCAAAAACGCCGTTTCTAGCGAAGGTAAAGTTCAGGTTGAACTTGCACAGCTAAAATACATTTATCCCCGTTTAAAGGGCAAAGGCGCGGCTCTATCGCGTTTGGGCGGCGGAATTGGTTCGCGTGGACCTGGTGAATCGCAGTTAGAAACGGATAGGCGTTATATTAGATATAGAATTAAATATTTAGAAAGCAAGCTTTTGGAAACTGCCGAAAGGCGCAAACTTCAAACAAAGCGTCGTGCAAAAGATAATAAAAACGTTATTGCTTTGGTCGGTTATACGAATACTGGTAAATCTACCCTTTTAAATTTATTAACTGGTTCAAACGTTTTATCTAAAGATGCGTTGTTTGCAACGTTAGATCCTACCGCTCGTAAATTTGAAATAGACGGCATAGAATTTATTTTAGTTGATACCGTTGGCTTTTTACAAGAGCTTCCCACAAGCATTATAGAAGCGTTTAAATCGACTTTAGAAAGCGCCTTAAATTGCGATTTAGCTTTAATTGTTGCCGATGCTATGGGCGATTATAACATGCAAATTAAAACTACTTTAGATACGCTTACTGAATTAGGTTTTAATAAGCCCTATTTAACCGTTTTAAATAAAAGTGAAAATGTTTCTGATTTTTCGGGTTACAATAAAGATTATATTTTTATTTCTGCAAAAGAAAATTTAGGCATAAATGCTTTAAAACGTAAAATTAAAGAAAAGTTTAATGAAAAATACGTGTTATGCGAGCTGTTTATTCCGTACGAGCAAATAAATGATTTTTATAAAATTAATTTATATTCTTACGAAAAGTTTAAAGAATATACTAACGACGGTTTAATTATTAAAGCATATATTTTATCCACTCAAATAAATGAAATTAAAAAATATATAATAAATAATAATTAGTTTATTTATTTTTATAATAAGCTTTAAAATTGCTTGATTTTTTTTAAAAAATTTTATATTATATTATAGCTTGGTTCACACCGAGTTTATAATATGCAGAGATGGCTGAGCGGTTTAAGGCGCACGATTGGAAATCGTGTGACGGTTAACCCCGTCCGGAGGTTCAAATCCTCTTCTCTGCGCCATCAAGACACACACGAAAGGAGCGTTAAAACTCTATCGTGTGTGTCTTTTTCTTTGTCTTTTATTCGTTTTAAGGGATTTTTATACCCCTTTTTCTTTTTAATACAATACGGCTGTCGATTTCTCCCAACTCGTTATCTTACCCAAGAATTGTCCAACCATCGAACGATAAGTAATTTTTATAACCTTTGCACGAAAAGTAGCGTACGCGTGCGTATACACAAAAAAATCATTGCACCCTTGCACTCTTAACGGCTAAATCCCTTATACGTCCTAGCCTTTTTAAGTTTTCAAGGGTGCAAATCAAATAATTTCTTGCATCCTTGCTACAGAAAAAACTTGCCAAACCGAGCAAGTTTTTTGCATGTTATAAAACCTCACTATAAAAATTATTATTCGAAATAAAAAGACCCGTCTTTTTTAGACAAGCCTTTTTAGCCTTATAAATATTAATCTTATTCTGTATCTTCTAATTTTGCCAGTAAATCACCGATTGTAGTTTTTGATTCGCCTAAAGAATAAACTATTCCACCCTTCTTATTGGATTTACCTCTACTCTTTTGTCTTTCAATAATCGCCTTGTCGTGTTTATCCTTTATAACAGCATCTTCATTGAACAAAAAATCAAACGAAACCATTGGCATTTCATCCAGTTCATTTTCCGTTATGCCTAACCTGTAAAGTAATTCTTTAATGTCAATAATTTCAATATTTGCCCCATTTTGATTAGCTTCTAGCACGTATTTTAGTTTGGAATCTTCACGCAACAAACCGTCTTCATTATTCTTTATACATTTATATTACAACTATAAACTATCGAACGTAATAATTGGACATCTCTTATGAGTACTTGTCTCGTGCAGTTTTATTATTATTTCACTCTTTTCAGGTCCAATGTTTTC
>JAGAMH010000086.1 GCA_017624815.1 Clostridia bacterium | reverse complement strand
TATCCCGCAAACTACGGTTTTATTCCCCGCACTCTCGCTGAAGACGGCGACCCTTTAGACGTTTTAGTTTTATGTGGCGACCAAATTTATCCTATGACGTTAGTAACGTGCTATCCTATAGGCGTTATTAAAATGTTAGACGGGGAAGATTTAGACGAAAAAATTATCGCCGTTCCCGCAAACGATCCTACCTATAAAGACTATTACGATATTCACGAATTACCTTCGCACATATTCCAAGAAATGATGCACTTTTTCGAAGTATATAAAAATTTAGAGCATAAAACTACGGCGGTAAAAGAAATTTGCCATAAAGACGTAGCTATAGAAATTATAAGAAAGTGTATATCTAATTATGAAATTGCTTTCCCCGAAAATAAATAACGATAAGCGCCGCAAGCAAAATAATCTTGCGGTGTTTTATATTTAAATGTTGCAATATCGTACTTTTTTTGATATAATATCAAATAGAATTACCAAGGAGATTAAAAATGAAAATCGCGTTAATAGCACACGATAAAAAGAAGAACGAAATTATAGAGCTTGCAAAAAAATATAAAAACGTACTTGCTAAATACGAGTTGTACGCAACGGGCACTACAGGCACGCTTATTATGGGTGAAACGGGGCTTTCTATAAAGCGTATGAAAAGCGGACCTTTAGGCGGCGACCAACAAATAGGAGCAATGCTTGCTAACGGCGAGTTGGAGTTAATTATCTTTTTAAGAGATCCTTTAACGGCGCAACCTCACGAACCCGACGTTTCAGCGCTTTTAAGATTGTGCGACGTTCAAAAAATCCCCCTTGCCACCAACGTTAGCAGCGCAACCATTATGCTCGACGCACTTAAAGACCGAAGATTTTTTGATTTAGTAGAAGATTAATTACCTTTATATTTAAAATTTTATTAATTAGGAGCTAAAAATGAACTACAGAGAAGAATCGCTAAAAAAACACGGCGAATGGAAAGGAAAAATAGAAATAGTATCAAGGGTAGAAGTGGATAGTAGGGATAAGCTTTCCGTAGCTTACACTCCCGGAGTAGCCGAACCTTGTATGGCAATACACGAAAACGTAGAAAAAAGTTTTGATTTAACAAGACGTTGGAATACCGTTCCCGTTATAACCGACGGTACGGCGGTTTTAGGCTTAGGCGATATCGGTCCGGAAGCAGGTATGCCCGTTATGGAAGGTAAATGCGCTCTTTTTAAAACATTCGGCAACGTAGACGCATATCCCCTTTGCATCAACAGTAAGGATACCGAAGAAATAATAAACGCAATAAAACTCTTTGCAGGCTCGTTCGGCGGTATAAACTTAGAAGATATATCCGCTCCCCGTTGTTTTGAAATAGAAACGAGATTAAAAGAAGAGCTTGATATTCCCGTTTTCCACGACGACCAACACGGTACGGCTATAGTTACTGCGGCGGCGTTATTAAATGCGTTAAAGCTTGCAAACAAAAATATAGAAGATATTAAAGTGGTAATAAACGGCGCGGGCGCAGCGGGAATTGCAATAGCTAAATTCTTAATGGCGTTCGGGGTAAAAGACGTTATCGCTTGTTCAAGTAAGGGCATAATAGTAGAAGGCGATACTCGCTTTACCAAACCTCAACAAGAGCTTGCCTTAATTACCAACCGCAATAAACTTACGGGCGGATTGGAAGTTGCAATGAAGGGCGCAGACGTTTTCGTCGGCGTTTCGGTTGCAAATTGCGTAACCAAAGAAATGGTTAAATCAATGGCAGAAAAGCCCATTTTATTCACTTGCGCAAACCCCGTTCCCGAAATTAATCCTCAAGACGCGTTGGATGCGGGTGCGTTTATAGTTGGCACGGGTTCTTCGCAATATCCCAACCAAATTAACAACGTTTTAGTTTTCCCCGGTCTTTTCCGCGGCGCGTTAGACGTAAGGGCAAACACCGTAAACAAAGAAATGATGATGGCGGCTTCTCGCGGAATTGCCGCATGCGTATCCGAAGAAGAGCTTAATACCGGCTATATTCTTCCTTTGGCGTACGACCAACGCGCACACGATTCGGTTGCTAAAGCAGTTGCAAAAGCAGCGATTGAAACGGGCGTTTCTAAACTTTACAAAAAATAATAACCGTTGCCCGAACGATTGCGTTCGGGCAATTGACTTTATTAATTTTAGGTGATAAAATATTAAAAAACGGAGGTAATTTTATGGCTATTCATCACGATAAACTTGCATACGGCAAACTCGCCTCCTTAAACGAGGGTGTTTCCGAAGATAGGCTTAATAATATGCTTGATTTACTTAACGCCGAAAGCGGCGAAATTTGCGATATTCACGTGCATACCTGCTTTTCTTCCGACAGTAAAGAAGATCCCGAAAAGTATATCTTAAAGGCGATAGAACTAAACCAAAACTATTTGGGCTTTTCCGATCATTATGATTACGACTACGTTTTATGGAATATTCCTGCAAAAATGCCGGCGTTAGATTTAAGGGAACACACGCTTTCTCAATTAAAGAAAAAGTACGCCGACCAAATTACCATTTTAAACGGGTTGGAAGTAGGCTATTCAAAGGAAGCGGAACCGCACTATAAAAAGCTAATTAAAAACGGTAATTTCGATTATATAATCAATAGCGTGCACGGCTTAAAGGATAGGGGTGATTGCTATTTTGCCGAATTTTTTAAAGGCAAAAGTAAAGAGCAAGCCTATTCTGATTATTTAAATGCCGTATATTCAAGCGTTATCGCCGACTTTGACTATAACGTAATAGGACATATAGGCTACGTTGCTCGCAACGCGCCGTATAAACCGCAAGAGCTTTTTTATTCGGAGTTCGCTGAAATTATAGATAAAATATTAAAGGCGATAATAGAAAGGGATGTTTGCTTAGAAATTAACGGCGCAGTAGGCAATAATTCGGCAAAATTTACACCCGATACCGATATTTTGGAAAGGTATATTAAACTTGGCGGCAAAAACTTTACCTATGGCAGCGATTCGCATAGGGTAGATAGCTATTTTAGGAAAGGTGAAGAAGTTAAAAACTTTTTAAAATCGCACCAAATTTACGGCACTTACGTGTTTGAAAAAGGAAAAAAAATATTCGTGGAATTTTAATTTATACAGACGGTAATTCATTTACCGTCTTTTTTTATAAAAAAATTAAAAAATTTACTTTCAAATGCTTTACTTCTTTAATGTAATAAAGTATAATAAAATAAAAAAAGGAGCAAAAAAGCTATTATGACGGACAATTTTTTAACCGCTGAAGAAAATATTGCAATAAATTTAAAGCGTTTATATAAAAGTTACGGCTACCGCGCTTACGGTTTGGCAAGCTTTGAAGAGTATTCTCTCTATACTGAAAATATCGACTTTTTAACGAGCGGCAGCGTTGCAACTTTTAATTCTAACGGAAAGCTTTTGGCGCTCCGCCCCGACGTTACTTTAAGCATTGCTAAAAATATTAAGCTTAAAAAGGGAGAAACGGCTAAAATTTTTTACGACGAAAAGGTTTACAGAACGTCTAATAGCGCAAAAGAGTTTAAAGAAGTAAGCCAAATAGGCGTTGAAATAATGGGAGAGGTAGATGAAGTATCCCAAGCCGAACTTATAACCTTGGCTTTAAAAACTTTAAATCAGGTAGATACTCATTTTATATTAGACGTTGCGCATATGGGGATAACCGCCGCGCTTTTATCGGAGTTAAATCTTTCTACAGAAGATGAAACTAAAGTTTTAAGCTTTTTAAAAAGTAAAAATTTAAACGGCTTTGAAAGTTTTATAAAAGATAAAAATTGTACTAACGCTTCTGTAAACGCTTTTAAAACTTTAATAAGATGCGACGGCGAACCCTTTTACGTTTTGGGTAAAATTAAAGAAAATAATTTAAACGAGGCTGCAATACGTGCCGTTGAAGAGCTTGAAACGGTTTTAAACACAGTTGGCGAAACTAAAAATATAAATATAGACTTTTCAATAGTAAACAGCTCGGCTTATTATAACGGAATAATTTTTAAAGGCTATTTATCTTGCGTACCATATTCCGTTTTATCGGGTGGAAGATACGATAATCTTTCCAAAAGCTTTAACAAAAACTTGTGTGCAATAGGTTTTGCTTTATATTTAGGTGAACTTTCCGCCTATCTTTCGGATAACAAATCAGACGCAGAAATAGCGGTATTATACAACGGCAAAAATGCAAAATTAGCCTTTGCCACCGCCGAAAAATTACGCAAAAAAAATAAATCCGTTTTACTTTGTAAAAACGTTCCCTGCGATTATAAAGGTAAAATCGTATATCCTAAGGAGGAATTAATATGATAAACGTTGCTCTCCCTAAAGGAAGGTTAGGCGAAAAGGTTTACGCTTTACTATCTTCGGTTGGTTACGATTGCAAAAACTATAATCAAAATAGCCGTAAACTAATTTTTAGAGATAATCAAAACGGTGTAGGCTATTTTTGGGTAAAGCCTTCCGACGTAGCCGCATACGTAATGCTCGGTGCGGCGGATATAGGTGTAGTAGGTAAAGACGTTTTAGAAGAAATGCAGCCAGACGTATACGAGCTTTTAGATTTAAACGTAGGTAAATGCAAAATGTGCGTTGCCGCAAAAAACGGCTTTTCAGACGATACCACCAAGCCTTTGCGCGTTGCAACAAAATTTACAAACTGCGCAAAAAAATACTATCAATCAATTGGCAGAGAAACGGAAATTATTAAATTGAACGGCTCGATAGAGCTTGCCCCCATTTTAGGAATATCCGACGTTATCGTAGATATAGTTGAAACGGGAACGACTTTAAAAGAAAACGACTTAAAGGTTTATGAAACGGTGTTTAACGTAAGCACTCGCTTGGTTGCCAACAAGGCGGCGTACAAGTTTAAAAAACAAGAAATTTTAACTTTGGTAGAAAAGTTAAAAGGAGTAATAAAATATGATTAACCCTATAATATATGCTAATCAACCGCTTATAAAGTTATTCGGTTGTAGAGAAGAAACGGCAAAAATAGACGAAGAAGCCGTAAAATGTATACTCGACGATATAAAGGAAAACGGCGATAAAGCGCTTAGAAAATACTGTTTAAAATACGACGGCTTTTCAGGCGAAAATCTCTCGGTTACTGACGAAGAATTCGACGCGGCGTTTAAAGCTCTTTCTAAAGGCTATATAAAAATGCTTAAAAGGGCAATTAAAAACATAACGGCGTTCCATAAAAAACAGCTTAAAAAAGGTTTTGAAATCCGCAAAAAAAATTGCGTCGTAGGTCAAATTGTTTTACCAGTAAGTTGCGCGGGCGTTTACGTTCCCGGTGGAACTGCTGCTTATCCTTCAACCGTTTTAATGAACGTTATCCCTGCAAAAATAGCAGGAGTAGAACAAGTCGTTATGGTAACGCCCGTTAAATCGGACGGCAAAATTAAGCCCGAAGTTTTAGTTGCTGCAAAATTGTGCGGTGCGGACAAAGTATTTAAAATAGGCGGCGCTCAGGCAATAGGTGCGCTTGCTTACGGCACTCAAACCGTTCCAAAAGCGGAAAAAATTACAGGTCCGGGAAACGCTTACGTTGCGGCGGCAAAAAGAATAGTTTTCGGCACTTGCGGTATTGATATGATAGCAGGCCCAAGCGAAATTTTGGTAATTGCGGACAAAGGTGCAAACGCCGAACACGTTGCCGCGGATATGCTATCCCAAGCCGAGCACGACGTTTTAGCCTCGGCAGTATTAATAACCGACGACTTATCTTTGGCAAACGCAGTTTCCAATAAAATAGAAGAGCGGCTAAGCAATCTTCCCCGTAGAGAAATAGCCGAAAAATCGATAAACTCCAACGGCAAAATAGTGGTGGTAGAAAACTTGGATAAAGCTATAGAGCTTTCTAACGAATACGCGCCCGAGCATTTAGAACTGTGCGTAGAAAACCCCTTTGAACTTCTTAAAAAAGTTAAAAATGCAGGTTCGGTATTTTTAGGTTATAACACTCCCGAAGCGGTAGGCGACTATTACGCGGGTGCAAATCACACTTTACCCACTAGCGGAACGGCTAAATTCTCTTCGCCTTTGGGTGTAGAAGACTTTTTAAAAACCACCCAATACATTTACTACAATTCGGCGGCACTATACGCAGCAAGTACGGATATTATTAAATTTGCAAAATCCGAAGGCTTAGACGCCCACGCGCAAAGCATTTCGGTAAGAGTAGAAAAATGAGTAAATTTTTAGCGCAAAAACTAAATACTTTAAAACCGTACGTCCCGGGCGAACAGCCGAAGGACGCGCAATATATAAAGCTTAACACCAACGAAAATCCCTATTCGCCATCTAAGTATTCAGTCGACGCCATAGATAGAGAACAGATTGAAAAGCTTAAACTTTATTCCGATCCCGAAAGCTTTAATTTGCGAACGGCAATAGCAAATTACTATAACGTAAATTTACAAAACATTATAGTGGGAAACGGCTCGGACGAAATTTTAGCGTTTATATTTGCCGCGTACGGCGAGTGCGGAGTGGTTTTCCCCGATATAACTTACGGCTTTTATAGAGTTTTTGCTAACTTATACGGCGTAAAATACGACGCCATACCCTTAACTGACGACTATAAAATCGACGTTAACGACTACGAAAAGGCTAATAAAACGGTAATAATAGCCAATCCCAACGCGCAAACGGGTGATTATTTGACGCTAATTCAAATAGAAGAACTACTTAAAAACAACCGAGAAAACGTTGTGGTAATAGACGAAGCGTATATAGATTTTGGCGGTGAAAGTGCGGTAAAACTTATAGATAAATACGAAAATTTAATCGTAGTTCAAACCTTTTCTAAATCCCGTTCTTTGGCAGGTGCAAGAGTAGGTTTTGCGGTTGCAAGTTCCGCGCTAATCGCCGATTTAAACGCAGTTAAAAACTCGTTTAACCCCTATAACGTAAACAGATTGTCGGCTTTACTTGCAGAAAAAGCCATAAAGGATAAAGAGTACTTTATTCAAAATTGCAATAAAATTATCGCCACGCGCAAACGCTTGGTTGAAAATTTAAAAAGTTTAGGTTTTTTCGTTATTCCTTCAAAGGCAAACTTTATAATGACTAAAACGGAAAAAATAAGCGGAGAACGCCTTTATTTACAGTTAAAGGAAAGGGGCGTACTAGTAAGATATTTTAGTGACGAACGCATTAAAAACTTTGTAAGAATAACTATAGGAACGGACGAACAAACGAATATTTTAATAGCTAAAATAAAAGAAATTATCGGAGAATAATTATGAGAGAGGCAAAAATTGAAAGAACTACCCGCGAAACGGATATAAAATTATATCTCAATTTAAACGGCGGCAATTATAAAATAGAAACTGGTTGTGGATTTTTAAACCACATGTTAGAACTTTTTGCCGTTCACTCCGGCTTTGGCTTAACGGTAGAGTGCAAGGGGGATATAGAAGTCGATTTTCACCACACTACCGAAGATATAGGCATAGCTTTAGGGCAAGCCTTTTTGCAAGCAATAGGCGATAAACGGGGTATAGAACGTTACGCAGATATAATTTTGCCTATGGACGAAGCGTTAATTTTATGCGCTTTAGATATAAGCGGCAGGGGCTATTTAAATTACGATATAGAGCTTCCCGCCGCAAAAGTATACGATGGTGAAGACCAAGTAAAAATTAAAAAGGTAGGGGCTTTCGATACCGAACTTATAGAAGAATTTTTTATAGCTTTTACAAGGGAAGCAAAAATTACCCTACACTTTAAAAAACTATACGGAAAGAACACTCACCATATAATAGAAGGCGCTTTTAAGGCGTTTGCAAGAGTACTTAAAAAGGGCGTAAAAATAACGGGAGAAAAGCTTCCTTCAAGCAAAGGTATACTGTAAATGATAGCAATAATAGACTACGGAGTAGGTAATTTATTTTCGCTAAAATGCTCGCTAAAAAAAATAGGGCTTTCTGCGGAGGTTACCGCCGATATAAACCAAATAAATAGCGCAGATAAAATAATTTTGCCAGGCGTTGGCGCGTTTGGCGACGCCATTTTAAAGTTAAAAACGAGTGGTTTAGACAAGGTTGTAAAAGACCAAATCAAGCGAGAAAAACCTCTTCTTGGAATATGTCTTGGAATGCAGCTTTTGTTTGAAAAAAGTTACGAATACGGCGAGCACGACGGTCTTAACGTATTAAAGGGTAGCGTTAATCCGTTAGCGGATAGCGTAAAAAATTTGCGTGTGCCGCATATGGGTTGGAACGCGTTAAATTTTACAAAACAAAGCCCGCTTTTTAAATACGTAAACGAGGGTGAATACGTTTATTTCGTGCACTCTTATCACGCAGAAAATTGTAACGATTCGTTAATTGCAACAAGCTTTTACGGAAAGGACGTTACGGCAGCGGTTCAAAGCGGAAACGTATTTGCAACTCAGTTCCACCCCGAAAAAAGCGGTGATACGGGGCTTAGAATTTTAAAGGCTTTTGGAGAATTATAATATGCTCATTTTTCCTGCAATCGACATAATAAACGGCAAGGTAGTTAGGCTTTTAAAAGGCGATTACGGCGCTGTTAAAAATTACGATATTTCCCCCGTTGATGCGGTACTATCCTTTAAGAAAGCGGGTGCAAAGTGCGTTCACGCAGTCGATTTAAACGGCGCTAAAAGTGGAAAAGCAGAAAACGCGAAAACGGTAAAAAATATAATTTCTTCAACAGACGCTTTCGTTGAAATAGGCGGCGGAATAAGATCGGAAGAGCAAATAGTAGATTATTTGCAAGCTGGCGCAAGTCGAGTTATTTTGGGAACGGTAGCCGTTAAAAACTTTACTTTTGTTAAAGAAATGGCAAAAAAATATCCTAAAAAAATCGCCGTTGGCGTAGACGCTCAAAACGGTAAAGTTGCAATAAACGGTTGGCGAGAAATTACCGATATCAACGCTTTTGATTTTTGTAAAAAACTTGCAGACGAAGGCGTTGAAAACGTAATTTTTACCGACATATCGCGCGACGGTACTTTGTCGGGAACTAACTTAAAAGCATACGAAACGTTAATAAAAATACCAAACCTTAAAATAACGGCGTCGGGCGGCGTTACCTATTTAGAAGAAATAAAAATCTTAAAAGACATGGGTGTTTACGCCGTAATATTAGGTAAAGCGCTTTACGAAAATAAACTAAATTTAAAAGACGTAATAACTTTGGCAAGGAGCTAAAAAATGCTTGCAAAACGAATTATCCCCTGCTTAGACGTTAAAAACGGAAGGGTAGTAAAGGGTAGCAATTTTATAAATTTAAACGACGTAGCCGACCCCGTAAGTTTGGCTGAAAAGTGTTCTCAAAGCGGTGCCGACGAGTTGGTATTTTACGACATAACCGCAAGTGCGGAAGGCAGAAAACTTTTTACCAACGTTTTAACTCGCGTTGCGGAAAAGGTGTTTATTCCATTAACCGTTGGCGGCGGCATTAATACGCTTGAAGATTTTGACACCGTTTTAAAATGCGGAGCAGATAAAGTAAGCGTAAATTCGGGCGCGATAAAAAATCCTGATTTAATTTTAAAAGCCGCAAAAAAATACGGCGACCAATGCGTAACGCTGTCAATGGACGTAAAACGGGTAAACGGCAAATTTACCGTTTTTGCAAAGGGCGGCAGAGAAAATACGGGAATAGACGCAATAGAATGGGCTAAATTTGGCGAAAAGAGCGGCGCGGGT
>JAGAMH010000085.1 GCA_017624815.1 Clostridia bacterium | reverse complement strand
TAATAGAAAACGGCGTGTGGGATACCGATTTAGACGTTCGTCCTAAGTGGAGCGATGGTACATCGGCGCATACCGTTAAAAAATTTGGCGTAGTTAATAGATACGATTTGCAAAAAGAATTCCCCATATTAACTATACGCCGCACATATTTTAAATCTTGTATAGACGAACTTTTGTGGATATGGCAAAAAAAGAGCAATAATATTAAAGATTTAAATTCAAAAATTTGGAATCAATGGGCAGACGAAAACGGTTCTATTGGTAAAGCGTACGGCTATCAATTAGGTGTTAAGCATAAATATAAAGAGGGTGAATTTGACCAAGTTGACCGTGTTTTATACGACTTAAAGCATAATAAGGCAAGCCGCAGAATTATGACCAACATTTATAATTTCCAAGACTTGCACGAAATGAATTTATATCCCTGCGCTTATTCTATGACTTTTAACGTTTCTGGCGATACTTTAAACGGTATTTTAAATCAGCGCTCTAACGATATGCTTACTGCAAACAACTGGAACGTAGTGCAATACGCCGTTCTTCTTATGATGTTTGCGCAAGTTTCCGGCTTAAAGGCAGGTGAGCTTATACACGTAATTGCCGACGCTCATATTTACGATAGACATATACCCATCGTTAAAGAAATAATCGAACACGAACAATTCGTTGCTCCCAAGCTGGAAATAGACAAGTCTATTACTAACTTCTACGATTTTACCGTTGATAGTTTTAAACTCGTAGACTATAAATGCGACGGCACGAAATATGATATACCCGTAGCCGAATAAGGAGTATTTATGAAAGCTATAGTTCACGTTGATAAAGAATGGGGAATAGGCAAAAGTAACGATTTAATGTTTTCTATTCCTGCGGATATGAAGTTTTTTAGAGAAACTACTACGGGAAACGTAGTCGTTATGGGCTCTAATACCTTAAAATCTTTTCCAGGTGGAAAACCTTTAAAGAACCGAGTAAATATCGTACTTTTTCCCGGCGGTGAAGAAAGGGAGGACTGCAAGATAGTTCAATCGCTTGAAGAGCTTTTTGCAGAAATTAAAAAATACGATAGCGACAAGGTCTTCGTAGTTGGCGGCGCAATGATGTATAAAACGTTGCTTCCTTATTGTTCTGAAGTGTTAGTTACTAAAGTAAACGCAATAGGGGGCGCAGACGCATATTTCCAGAATTTGGACGAAGATGAAAATTATAAATTAACCTACGTATCTGAAGACGTTGAAACGAACGGATATATTATTAATTTTACAACTTATACAAATCTAAACGTAAAAGGATTTTAATTTTAAGCGACTGTAAACGCAGTCGCTTTTTTTTAACGCGTAAAACGTTTTTATCATAAAATGTATTAACTATATTTTACGGGAGAAAAAACGTGGAGTGGTTAAATAGTTTACAAGGTTGGCAACAGGCATTATTTGCAACTACTATAACGTGGGCGCTTACGGCGGCAGGGGCTGCACTCGTTTTCTTTTTTAAAAAAGTTAACGATAAATCGTTTGCGTTTACTTTAAGTTTTGCTGCGGGTATAATGCTTGCGTCAACCTTTTTTTCATTACTTTTACCTGCAGTAGAAAGCGGAGGCAAATTTGCATTTATTACCGTTTCGTTAGGGTTTGCTTTAGGCGGAGCTTTAATGATAATTTGCGATTTATTAATTACCAAATCAAGTAAAAATAATAACGTTAACAAAAGTAAAAATACGTCGCTATGTATTGCAGTTACGGTGCATAATATCCCCGAAGGATTGGTGGTTGGCGTTGCGTTTGGCGCGGCTTCGTTAAACGGTACTATATCGGTATTTTCTGCTTTAGTCGTGGCTATTGGAATAGCTATTCAAAATTTTCCCGAAGGTATGTGCATTGCCTTCCCTTTACGGGCTAACGGCGCTAGTAGATTTAAAAGTTTTTTCTTTGGTCAAATTTCGGGAATAGTTGAAATTTTTGCCGGTGTATTAGGTGCGCTTGCGGTAAATTTTATTTCCGGTATTTTACCTTGGGCTTTATCATTTTCTGCGGGCGCTATGGTTGCGGTAGTTTGCTCTGAACTTATCCCCGAAAGTTTTAAAAATGGTAAAATTTTAGCTACCGTTGGGGTGATAATAGGTTTTATAGTTATGATGGTTTTAGACGTCGCTTTAGGATGAATAAAAGTTAATTTAAAGGTGCAAAATATCTTTATAGTAAAGGCGTTTAAATAATGAAAAGAGAAATAGATTTAGAAAGGCGCGACGAAAGAGAAACTTTTATTAAACCTATAAAAAGGAGAGAAGAAAAGTGACGGGTAAAAACAGCGCAAACTATAACCAAAATTATTTAAATTACGTAAAAACACAAGATCCGCCTACCAAGCATTTTAAAAATTGCGCGGCAGCTTTTGGCGTAGGCGGATTAATTTGTTGCGTTGGGCAATTCATCAGATACAGTCTTAGCTTTTTAGGTTTGTCTGGGGACGAGCTTGCAGGGGCAACTTCTATTATATTAATATTTTTGGGTTGTCTTTTAACGGGCTTAGGTGTTTACGACCGAATTGGAAGATATGCTGGTGCAGGTTCAATCGTTCCTATAACTGGCTTTGCAAATAGCGTTACTTCGCCTGCAATAGAGTTTAAAACGGAAGGCTATATTTACGGTATGGCGGCAAAAATGTTTACCGTTGCAGGGGCAATTATCGTTTTTGGTGTATTTTCGGGGGTATTCGTAGGGTTAATCTACTATTTTTTATAATGAAAAAGGGAAATACTATATTTTTTAAAAACGCACCGCTTATTACGGCGTATTCTGCAGTATGCGGACCTAAAGAAAAGGAAGGAATTATAGGTGAGTACGCCGATATTACCTTATTTGACGACGATTTTGGAGAAAGTACTTTTGAAAAAGCCGAATGCAAAATGCTAACTACCGCAATAAGTCTTGCAATGAAAAAGGGCGGCGTGGGTGAAAGGGACGTGGACGTTTTACTTTCTGGTGATTTGTTAAATCAAATTATATCAGCAAGCTTTGCCGCTCGCGATTATAAATTTCCTT
>JAGAMH010000084.1 GCA_017624815.1 Clostridia bacterium | reverse complement strand
CACACAACCTTAACTTTTGCAAGAAATTCAACTATACAATTTACATTTCCTTTTTGCGGAGGGTAAGGAATAACCAGCAACCGCAACCTGCAACTACTATTACGTCAAGTGCAATTACAACGGGGATATACCAGCGGAAATTCAATTCGGGGCTGGTGGGGATAACTATACTATCTTGAATTATGCCCTGTTCAATCTTATCGTTGTAGTCAGCGTTGGTTGCCAATGCGTTCAACCACATGTAAACGATATTCTTGGTTGCGCCTCTTAACGCTTGGTTAAACGCGTTAGACGTGTTGTTGTAATTATTGTTAAAACTTCCGCCGCCTACTCTCATAAATATGTCGCCGCCGTTTCTAATCATATGGTCGGTATTCATAAATTCAGTATGGTCGGAATAGTCGGTTAAGAACGCGCCCTTAAAGCCCCATTCTCCGCGAACTACTTCGTTGAGTAACGCCGAGCTGCCGCCCGTCCAAACTGCACCGATACGTCCGTAAGAGGTCATCATAGCGGTAGAGCCGCCCTTCTTAACTGCAAGTTCGAAAGGTCTAATATAAATTTCACGAAGAGCTTGTTCGGTAACCCAAGTGTACATGCCGTCGCGTCCGCTTTCCGTTTCGTATAAGCAGATGTGCTTTAACCAACAAAATACGCCTTTATTTTTTGCTGCAGTAACTACTTTTGCACACATTAAGCCGGAGATTAACGCGTCTTCGGAATAATATTCGTAGTTACGTCCGCCGAAGGGAGAACGGTGAATATTAACGCCGGGGCCGTACCAACCGGTAACGCCAGCATCCGCACATTCCGTGCCGAAAGCTAATCCCATACTATAAGCAAGGTCAAGGTTCCAGGTTTGGGCTAATACTATAGAACTAAAGCCAGTCGTATTGTTTACTGGACCAAAACTACCTATTTGGTTAGGACCGTCTAAGTCTAATGTGGTAGGTTTGCCTATAGATTTTATCTCATGGGTTTCGGTATATCCGTGAAGTACGAGATACGTCATTTCGCTTCTGGTAATGCGGTTTAATACAGCGTCCCAATCTTCGTGGTCGTAATCCAAACCAAGTGCAATGCCTTTTTCGTCGATTTGACCGTTTTTGTAAACTACGTAACCTTGGGTAGTATCGCCAAAGGTAACGGGTTCAGCGTCGGAGTGTTCTTCTTCCCACGCGGTAGCCATTGCTTTGGTGTAAAGGTTTAACGCTTTAATGCTATCGTGCATTTCGCGGTTAGCAGATTTTTCTGCGGGGAAAGTTTCTTCAAAGTTAGTTCTGGAAAGATAGGTAATAGAAGCCGTTCCGTCGCTGTTGCCGTCAATTGCAACGCCGTCGGTGGTATTTTCGCCGGTAAAGCGGTTGCTTGCTTCTTCTAAGCAACGGGTATCTTTAGAAATATTGTAAACTAAAGTATCTTTGTTATAAACGCTCTTGTCGCCGCCAACAACCTTAGTGCCTGCTAAAGTATGAGCGTCGGTGCGTAACGATAAATAATATTCGCCTTCTTCCAAAATATAGCCGCCGCCGGGAACTTTAACTTCGTAAGCGTCGTAAGAAGCCATATCGGAAACGGTTAATTCAAGTTCAACGTAAGCGCTTTCGTTGGGTTGAATAACTTGGGTGGTTTTAGCAAAAGCTGCAAGGTTAACTGCAGATTTTTCAATTCCGCTAGAAGTATATTCGGTGCCGTAATAAAGTTGAACTACGTCTTGACCGGGGTATTCGCCAACGTTGGTAACTTGAACGCCCACTTTAATAATATCGTCGGGGGTTAAGGTAGAACCGTTGGGTTGTTCCAAATAGGTGATTTTCCAAGTGAAATCGGTATAAGATAAGCCGTGACCGAAAGGATATTGAACTACGTCTTCATATCCGTTTTCAATGCCCCATTTATCTTTTGCAAAATCGCTGTTCCAGAATCCTTCTATGTCAGCGGTTTCATACCATTTGTAACCAACGTAAATGTTTTCTCTGTAATCGGTGTAAGCAACGCCTCTGTAAGGTTCGCCAGAGCTACCGTTGGTGTGGGTGGCTTTAGTGGGATATAATCCGTTTCCGTTGGTGTAGAAGTTAGTGGTGTCGTTGCCAGAACCGGTATCAACGTAAGTGGGAGAGGTGGTTAAGTCGTAAGCGTACGTGTCTGCAGTTCTACCGGAAGGTGAAACCTTTACAGTTTCGGTTTTAATGCTACCATCGTCGTTCTTTTCATAAACAATTTCGCCATCTTCGTCCTTCTCAACCTTTCCGTCTTTGTCAAGTTTGGGTATAGGTACTTCTTTTTCACCGTAAATCAAGCTAGGGATTGCTTTTGCTCCAACCGTACCCGTAGTAGCAACTATAAGACAAGAGTCAAGTCCGGGAATGGTATCCATAAAGCCAAGTTCCATAACGTTAGTTGAGTTAATAAGAACTATAACGTTTTCGTAGTTCGAACCAACGTATTTTAAAAGAGCTTCTTCTTCGGTAGAAATTTCAAGATAGGTACGGGTTGTGTCTACGTTAGAAGGTTTGCCAGTGGTTCTAGAAGATCCGGGAACGCCCTTATATTGTACCTTAGGGGAGTCGTTACTTTCGCCCGATACTCTACCAATAACAACCAACGCTGTTTCAGAATAAGCTAAAGCATTTTCTAACATTTCAGAAGTATAATAACTTCTATCGTCAATACCGGGTTCGTACAAACGGCTAAATTCATAGTTGAAACTGTGCAAAGAACCAGTAGAGGGGTTGCCGTCCGTTTCGTTACCGCCGTTACCGCCCATAATACTAAATTCGCGGTTTGCACGGTACTTTTCGTACATGTTGCTCAATTCGGTATTATATGCAATACCTGCTTCGTCTAGTGCTTCTAAAAGATCTACGGCGCCAATACGTTTAACTTGGCCAGAACCAGAACCGCTTATTACCCAGTCGGTTGATGCCCAACCAAAAACGTTAACTTTAGTAACGTCGTTTTTACTTAAAGGTAACAACGCTTCGCCGCTTTCCGTTTCATTTTTAACTAAAACGGTACCTTCTTCTTGAATTTGTTCAGCAAGCGCTGCGCCTTCTGCACGGGCTGCCGAGTCGCTGCCGCCGTTTTTGTAACCAACGACGAATTTGTCGAGCAAGCCGCCGAGAGGAGTAGCAAATATTGCAATATTAAGTGCTAAAACGACTACAAATGCAACTGCGCTAACTATAATGCTGACGAGTTTTGATTTTGCCTTCATATAATGTGTTTAATCCTCCAAAATATTTTTTTAACGGTTTCGGTCGCGTAGCGCGTTTACGCACGTTCGCGCGCACGCACGCCGTTACAATAATAATAGATAAAAATAGTACTGCGTGCAAGTTGCACTTTTCACTATAAGTATATTTATAAACTTTTTTTATTTAAAGTATAATTTTTTTAATAAATAAAAAATTAGTAAATTGAATGTACAAGCTATTTAATTTATACTTATGCTGTATAGATATGCAAATTTTTGGAGAATAAAATGAGGTTTTCGTTAAAAAAAGCAATATTGTTTTTTACTGTTGCATGCACGTTATTAACCACAGTGTTATGTGGTTGTAAAAATCCCTCTAAAAGCAACAGCGACCTTCCTTTTTTAAAGGTGGAAGGGGAATTGGTTAAAAACGCCTACGGCGACACGGTATCGCTAAGGGGAGTAAACGCTGGCGGGCTTTTCGTTATAGAACAATGGATGAACGGGTTTGTTTCAAGTTACGCAGAAGGTAGCACCATTACCGCAAGGGACCACAAAACCACTACGCAGGTATTTATCGAGCGATTCGGTGCGGAAAAGGCGCAGGAGCTTTGGAAAATTTACCGCGAAAATTGGTGGTCGGAAGCCGATTTTGAAAATTGCAGAAATATGGGAATAAACGTTATCCGCTTGCCGTTTACCTATATGAATGTGGATTTTGCCGCGGTAACGGACTTAAATAACGGCGGAAAGAATTACGATTTTTCGGCTATAAGCGAATTCGTGGATAAAGCTGCCGAATACGGAATTTATACCATTTTAGATTTGCACGGCGCGTACGGTTCGCAAAACGGTAAAGACCATAGCGGCGAAACGTTGTCGGCAAGCCAAGTCGATTTTTACTCTAACCCGCAAAAACAGCAATTAACTATAGACTTATGGAAGGCGCTTGCAACTCATTTTAAAGATAACCCCAACGTTGCGGCTTACGATATTTTAAACGAACCTGCCGAAACTACCGATAGCGGCGGAACGCAAGTAACTTCCCTTCGCCATTGGCAAGTTTTCGATAAAATTTACGACGCTATAAGGGAAGTGGATACCGAGCATATAGTGGTGTTTGAATCGTGTTGGGATGCGGAAAATATCCCCCAACCTTCGCAATTCGGTTGGCAAAACTGTATGTATTCTTTCCACCATTATTCTGGATGTTCGGGCGAAGGTAAGGAAGAAACTCATAAGGAAACGGTAGATAAAAAGATAAGCGAAATTACCGCCGCAAATTTTGGCGTGCCTATCCAAATGGGTGAATTTACTTGCTACGAAAGCTTACAGCAATGGGAATACACCTTGCGCGTTATGAACGAAGCGGGCTGGCATTGGTGCACTTGGACTTATAAAATTAACAACACTTGGGGCAATTCTCCTTGGGGTGTGGTTAGGGTGGAAACTACCCGTCAAGATAAGGTAAACGCTCACTTGGATTCTTACGAAACTATAGTTGAAAAGTTTAAAACTTTAAAAACGACGCCCGATATCGAATGCTTTAAGTTTAGCAATAATAAGCTTCTTTTTGAATTGCTTTACGAATACGCAACCAACTTGTATTTACAGTATAGTTAAATAAAAAAAGTAATTGCCTAGGCAATATGCTTTAATTAATAAGTTTTTTGGAGGAAAATATGTTAAAAACTAAATGGATTGGAATAGTAGCTTCGGCAACGTTGATATGCTCGGCTGTTTTATGCGGTTGTGCTGAAAAGCCGGAAAATAAAGAGCCTGAATACCCTTATCCTAACTACACCATAAACGAAGAATATATAGGTACTGCGCGCGCTGCAAACGACGCCGCTTACGACGCTTCTAAACAAGAAATGCACGAAAGTCCCCTTAAAGATAAAGTTATTTATTGGTTGGGTTCTTCGGTAACTTACGGCTCGGCATCTAACGGTCAAAGTATGGCGGACTACCTTGCGGCGTTAACCGGTTGCGTTTCTAAAAAGGACGCTGTTTCGGGAACGACTATATTCGACGATAACAAAAGTACGGCAACGGGGGCGGACTCGTATACTCGCCGACTCGTAAATAGCAAGGTATATGATAAAGAAGAGCACGTAGACGCGTTTATCTGCCAAATATCCACCAACGACGCACGCAACGATAGATTGAATAAGCGTGGAGAAATCACCGCCGCAAATATCACGGAATCGGGCGTTTTTGATAAGGCTACCACGTTGGGCGGCGTAGAGTTTATAATCTCTTACGTTACCGAAACTTGGGGCTGCCCCGTATACTTCTATTCAGGTTCTTATTTTGGCGACGAAGGGCTTAGAAAGGGCAGTAACCCCAAAGGCAGCGAATACGGCAAATTAGTTGACCAAGTAAAACAAATTGCCGATAAGTATAACGCTATAGACGGTTACGAAGTAGGCGTTATCGATATGTATAACGACGCCGATTTTAATGCAAAGGCTTCGGATAATTATTATTCGTGGGTAATGAGCGACGCTATTCACCCCAAAAAGGCAGGCTACTTAGAATGGTGGACTCCCTATTTTGAAAGCTATTTAGAATATAACCTTATTTTAACTTAATATAAACTTCGCCCGCCGCTATCTATCGGCGGGCTTTTAATTTCGTATATTAAAACTCGCACCGCAAATATTGCTAAATTATTGAAAAACGCATAAATATGGTGTATAATTATTAAAAATAAAAAGGCAAGTAAAGTTATGGAAGATTTTAAAATATTAAAATATCCCCGAACGCCCCACTTGCAAGGCTCTAACTTGCAGGAAGGCGACGAGGATTTATCAAGAATTCCATTTTCGGAAATTTTTAATAAAAACATAGTAATTGAAGAAAAAGTGGACGGCGCAAACTCGGCAATATCCTTTAACGAAGAGGGTAAACTCCTATTGCAAAGCAGGGGCAGGTATTTAACGGGCGGCTTTAAAGAAAGGCATTATAACCTTTTAAAAACTTGGGCTAACCAAAATATAACCGCCCTTTATAACGCCTTGGGCAGCAGATATATTATGTACGGTGAGTGGATGTACGCAAAACACGCCGTTTTTTACGACGCCCTTCCCGCTTACTTTTTAGAGTTTGATATTTACGATAGGCAAAACCAAGTGTTTTTAGATACGCAAAACCGCCGAAAAATTACTTGCGGATTAGGCGTGTACTCCGTACCCGTTTTGGCGCAGGGTGTTTTTAAAAATAAGGAACAAATTTTAAAGCTTATAACGAATTCTAACTATATTACCAAAAATAATAAAGGAAACCTTATAGCTACGGTAAACGGATTAGGGCTAAACGAAGAAGAAATTTTAAGTCAAACCAACTTAGACGGAATTATGGAAGGCTTATATATAAAGGTTGAAGAAGACGGCGTAGTTAAAAATAGGGTAAAATTCGTTCGCTCGGCGTTTAAACAGAGTCTTAAAGAAAGCGATAAAGGTTGGCATCAACGCCCTATTATCCCAAATTTATTGGCAAAAAAGGACTAATTATGAAAGAGCTTAAAATTACCGTAAAAAGAATAACGGAATATAAAGATTTAATGGAAGAATACGAAAATAAAATAGAACACACGTGCGATATGCGGCTTGGGCAAGAGTTTATTATAAACGGCTTAAATAAGCCGCAAGGTATGTGCGATAGCGCGTGGGAAAGCATGTTGCCCTTCGTTAAAACGCTTTTAGAAGGCGGCGGCAATTTTTACGACGGGTGGATGAAAAACCCCTTTTCCGCAATGATATCTTGCAACGACGGGTTTAGACCGGTTAGTTTTTATATAGAAAGGGTGGATAAATAAGCATAAATTGCCGTTTATGCAAAAAAAACGACCATTTACGCAAAAGGTATTCCCAAATTTTAAAAGTTATGTTATAGTTAGGCTACTTAAAGGTAATAAGTCGAAAAACGACGTTCACGTTCGTGCATAAAAACTGGCAGAATATGCAAAGAGTATGCATTTTATGTCAAAAAAACTACAAGTTATGCAATAGGTCTTCACAAATACGAATATTCGTTGTATAATAAAATCACCAAAAAATTTAGCTTACACTATTCTCCTTATCTTTTTTTAACAACGAACGCCTGCGTAAGTTTCCCTCCCCCCAATAAACGCTTACGCAGGACGGTTTGTTGGTTACTTTAATCATATCAACCTCCATATATAAAAAGAAATAGCGGCTGCGTAAAATACGTGGTCGTTATTTTCGTTTTTAAGACAATAAAACGTCACTAAATAGGCTTATTTAAAAAATAGTACTTGACAACTTACGCTTTTTTTTATAAAATATAAAAAAGAACGACTTTAAGGAGTATTTTTTATGGAAGCGGTAATTGAATTTTTCAAGTCGGCTGCGACTGTCGTAATTGATTTTTTTAAGTCGCTTACCCCTTACGAATGGGTAATCGTCGGCGGAGCAGTATTAGCCTTAATTTTGGTTATAGTAGTAATATGTGTAAGCGTATCTAAATCCAAAAAGAAAAAGGCGGCAAAAAGGGCGGCAGAACAAGCGGTTGTAGAAGAACAGCCTGCAGTAGTGGTAGAAGAACCCGCACCCGCCAAAGAACCCGTAGTTGAACAAGCGGTTGAACAAGCGGTTGAACAAGCTCCCGTAGAAGAGCAAGCGGTTGTAGAAGAACAGCCTGTGGAAGAAACTCCTGTGGAAGTAGTAGAAGAACAACCTGCGGAAGAAGCGATCGTAGAAGAAGTAGCAGAAGAAACTCCCGTAGAAGAACCTGCGGCAGAAGAACAACCCGCAGAAGAAGCTCCCGTGGAAAAGGCGGCAAAACCCGCGCAAAAGGTTTACCACGTAAGCAAGCGCAAAGCGGACGGCAAATGGCAGGTTAAGGCAAGCAAGGGCGCAAAGGCAATAAAGCTTTTTGCCACTCAACTTGCGGCAATAGATTTTGCTAAAAAGCTCGCTATAAATCAAGAAGCGAGAGTAATTATACATAAAGAAGACGGTAGCTTTAGAAAGCTTACTTATAAAAAGTAATTAACTGCCCGCAGTGCAAGGCGCTGCGGGCAAATTAATAGAACTAAAAGGAGAAATTATGACCAAAATAGATATATTTTCGGGCTTTTTAGGCGCAGGTAAAACCACGCTTATTAAAAAACTTATAAAGGAAGCGTATCAAGGTGAAAAGCTCGTTTTAATAGAAAACGAATTCGGCGAAATAGGCGTAGACGGCGGCTTTTTGCAAGAGGCGGGCGTGCAGATTAACGAGCTTAATTCGGGCTGTATTTGCTGTTCACTCGTGGGTGACTTTTCCAAGGCGTTAGTGCAAGTTTACAACGATTATAATCCCGACAGAATTTTAATAGAACCTTCGGGCGTGGGCAAACTTTCCGACGTAATAAAAGCCGTTCAAAGCGCAAATTTAAAAAACTGCGAAATTAACTCCACCACCGCGGTAGTAGACGCAACCAAGTGCAAAACTTATATGAAAAACTTTGGCGAATTTTTCAACGACCAAATTAAAACGGCGGCGTGCATAGTGTTCAGCCACGCAGATGTGGCAAGCCAAGAAAAGCTTGATACCGCCCTTAAACTCGTTCGCCAACAAAACCCTTCGGCAACGGTAGTTACTACGGCTTGGAATAGCCTTTCGGGCAAGGATATCCTTGCGGCAATGGAAAAAACGGACACTTTGTCCGCTCAATTAAAAGAGCTTGAACACGAACACCACCACGAACATCATCACGACGGCGAATGTTGCTGTGGGCACGACCACGAACATGAACACCACCACGAGCATCATCACGACGGTGAATGTTGCTGCGGTCACGACCACGAGCACGAACACCACCATGAACATCATCACCACCACGCAGACGAAGTATTTTCAAGCTGGGGTGTAGAAACGGGCAAAAAATTTACTAAAGAGCAAATTACCAATTGTCTAAAACAGCTTTCCAACGCCGTTCAGTTTGGAACGGTTCTCCGTGCAAAGGGAATAGTTGCCGCCGAAAACGGTTCGTTTATTCATTTCGACTACGTTCCCGGTGAAATAGACGTTCGCGACGGCGCAGCTGCTTACACGGGCAGATTGTGCGTTATAGGCAGTAAAATAGACGAAGAAGAGCTTAAAGAACTTTTCGGAGTATAATAAAACGGTGTAAACGCGGCTATATTTAAGACGTTTTAAAAGAGGTTAGCGATATAGAGCGTAAGAAAAACACAAACACCGATATTCTTGCTAAAAGTGTGGGCGCAACTTGGCGAAAAAAGCCGTTATTACTGCAAAAAACGGCTCTGTGGTACAAGTGCTCAAGCGTATGCAAACTTAAAAAATATTTAAAATTATAAAACTATGAAAGAAATAAGCGTATATATGTTCCTCGGCTTTTTAGAGTCGGGTAAAACTAAATTCATACAGGAAACCTTTGAAGATCCCCGCATGCAAACGGGCGAAAAAACGTTACTGCTCGTATGCGAAGACGGCGAAGAAGAATACGATAAAAGTAAATTTAAAGTAAGCGACGTTTATATCGAGTATTTAGAGGATATAAGCGACTTAACGCAAGAAAACTTAAATAAATTCGCATACGCGTACGGCGTAGATAGAGTGGTCGTTGAATACAACGGCACGTGGCTTTTAGATAACTTTTTCGACGCCATGCCCGAAAACTGGGTGGTCGTTCAAATGATGACCTTTTTCGAAGCGAAAACCTTTTTAAACTATAATAAAAATATGCGCCAGTTGGTGTTCGATAAAATAGACGCAACGCAAATGGTAGTATTTAACCGCTTTAAAGGCGAATATGATAAAATGGAATTCCATAAAATCGTGCGCGCAGTATCCCGCCGCCCCGATATCGTATACGAATATTTAGGCGGAAAGGCGGAGTTCGACGAAATAGAAGACCCCATGCCCTACGATATGGAAGCGGATATAATAGAAATAGAAGATAAAGATTTTGCTCTATTTTACCGCGATTTATCCGAAAAGCCGCAGCTTTACGTAGGCAAAACGGTTAAGTTTAAAGGTATGGCGGCGGTAAGCAAACAAGTGCCTAAAGGTTTTATGGTAATAGGCAGATATATTATGACCTGTTGCGTAGACGATATCTCGTACGACGGTTTTGCTTTAAAAACAAACGGTATGGCAAAGGAGGCAAAAACTAAGGACTGGTTTATAGTAACGGCTAAGGTTGGATACGAATATAACGCAGTATATCGCCAGCAAGGTCCCGTGCTATTCGCCGAAAAAATAGAAGCTTGCCAAGCGTTACCTCCCGAAGAAACGGTAGCAACTTTCTATTAAACGTAACGTATTATTACAAAGGAGAAAATTATGACGGCAAAAAAGAAAAAAGTATTACTAATAGTTTGCTTGGTAGTTGCGGGATTGTTATTCCTTTACGCTATTTTGGCGCTTTGGCCCAAGGGCAGTAACTACGCGACAAACCCCATGCGTAAAGAAAAGAACGCCTTGCCCATTTTAATAGCCCACGGCGGAGGCAACGGCGAATTCCCCGATAACACGTTAGAAGCTTTTTATAATGCTTATAGCGTAGACGAAAACGTTATGATGGAAACGGACGTGTCCATCACCAAAGACGGCGTGGTAATTTTATCGCACGATACCGATATTGCCGATAAAACGCCCTTAACGGGAAATATAATCGACTGGAACTATTCCGATTTAATAGCGCAAGAAGTTGACTTTGGCTGGGATTACGACGTGGTTGATAAGGTAAAGGTTGACCGTAGATTTAAAAACCAAAACGGCGAATTCGTAACGCCCGAAGACGTCGACTATCCCGAAGGCGTAGAAGCAAGACACTCCACCGTATTTTTAGCAACCACCTTAGAAGAGCTTATAACGGCTTTCCCCAACAACCGCATAAACGTAGAAATTAAGCAAGAAGGGGACGAGGGCGGCATAGCGGCATTAAACGAAGTGTTGCGCTTATTAGATAAATACGACGCTTTTGACAGAGTAGTTTTGGCAAGCTTCCACGAAGAAATTTACGACGAATATCAAAGAATTCAAAAAGAAGGCGTAAGCGCAAACGGCATAAAAATCCCCAACTGTTTTATGTATTCACCCGCGTACGATTCGGCAATAGCCTTTTTTGTATTGCAAATGCTTCAGCTCGACGTTTTCTATAACGATAAAATTTGCGTATTCCAACTTCCCACCGAACAGTACGGCTTTGATTTATCTACCAAATCGTTCGTAGAAAAAGCGCATAGCCACAATTTAGCGGTACACTATTGGACGGTAAACGACGTTGAAGAAATGGAAGAACTTATTAAAATAGGAGCAGACGGCATTATGACCGATTACCCTCACAGATTAAAAGAAGTATACGATAATTATAATGGTTAAAAAAAGGACGGACAACGCGCTCCGTCCTTTTAAAATTGTAGCTTATATTAAAGAAAAACGGCGGGTTTTTACGGCTAAAATATTAAATTAAGATAAAAAATATTTTTATAAAAAATTAAGCTGAATATTCGTTTTGTTAAAAACTAACAAAAGTTTTAGAAAATTTGCTTTCAATTTTTGTTAGTTTTTTTCATAAAAGTAGGTATAAGAAAATATTATACCTAAAATTAAAAATATTTGTACTCAAATAATTTTGACTAAATATTGAATATTTTTGGGTAATTTCGTCAATATATTGTGGTGTTTTAGGGCGTAATTCACAATAGGTGAAAAAACCTTACAAAATAGCGCAAAAAATGGGGTAAAATAGCCCAAAACGGGGCAAAATCACCCAAAAAAGCTTAAAAAATAATCATTTTCGGTGTTTGACAAATTTTTGAATATTTAATATAATAGTCAAGCGTGTGCGAAAAAAACGTGCGTGTAGGGACGAGGCGTAAAGTTACTGCAAAGCTTGCTAAAGCCGCAAGACCAGATAATTTGCGCTGACAAATGTAGGAACGCGATTCCTGCGACTAACCGTGGCTTTTGGATTAAAACGCCAAAACGCTTGGCGTTATTTTAATGCAATGTCGCGACACACACGGTTAAGTTGACACGTATAGAAAATTTTAAATCGTTAGTATAAAAAGGAGAAACGAAAAATGGCAGGACAAAAAATCAGAATCAAACTTGCAGCTTACGATCACGAACTCGTAGACTTAGCGGCATCTAGAATCGTAGAAACGATGAAAAAGAGCGGAGCAAAGATCTCCGGCCCCATACCCCTTCCCACCGAAAGAGAAATCGTTACTATCTTACGTTGCCCCCACAAATATAAGGACAGCCGCGAACAATTCGAACAAAGAACTTATAAGAGAATTATCGACATCTACACCCCCAACGCAAAGCTTTTGGACACCGTTCACTTACCTGCAGGCGTAGATATCAAAATCAAGCTCTAATTTAGTTATTAACGCGCGTAACAATATATATAATACGCGTATCACCAACCAAGTTAAAATTGAGATACTCTATACGACGTGCCGACGCAACCTTTGCGGCGCAACTCGAAGTACGGTATCCACATTATAAAAAATTTATCGGAGGAACTTTATCAATGAATAAAGCAATCATCGGACGTAAAGCCGGCATGACGCAGGTATTTACGGCAGAGGGAAAAGTAATTCCCGTAACGGTAATTAAGGCAGGTCCCTGCCCCGTAGTTCAAATCAAAACTGTTGAAAAAGACGGCTATGCAGCATTAAAGCTCGGTTTTGACGAAACGACGGAAAAGGCTCTTACCAAGCCTGAACTCGGCCAGTTCAAAAAAGCAGGCGTTAAACCTTGTAAAGTATTAAAGGAATTCCGCCTTGCAGACCTTTCTTCTTACGAAGTAGGTAAAGAAGTTAAAGTTGACGTATTCGCAGCAGGCGAAAAGGTTGACGTTCACGGTACTTCCAAAGGCCACGGATATACCGGCGTTATCAAAAAGTGGAATCAGCACAGATTAAAGGAAACCCACGGTGTTGGCCCTGTGCACAGAGAACCCGGCTCAATGGGCGCAATCAGCTCTCCTTCGAGAGTATTCAAAAACAAGCACCTTGCAGGCCACTGGGGCGTTGAAAGCGTAACCATCCAGAACCTTGAAATCGTAAGAGTAGACGTTGAAAGAAACTGCATTCTTATCAAAGGCTCTGTTCCCGGACCCGACGGAAGCGTCGTAACCATCAACGACACCGTTAAATAAGGAGGACTAAAGATATGCCCAGCATTAAAGTTTATAATATGAAAGGTTCCGAAGTAGGAACGCTTGAATTAAGCGAAAAAGTTTTCGGCGTTGAATACAACGAACCCCTTATTCATCAGGCAGTCGTAACCAGACTTGCTAACGAAAGACAAGGCACAAAATCCACCTTAACTCGTTCGGAAGTAAGAGGCGGTGGTAAAAAACCTTGGAGACAAAAAGGTACGGGTAACGCTCGTCAAGGCAGCATCCGCGCTCCTCAATGGATCAAGGGCGGCGTAGTATTCGCACCCAAGTCCAGAGATTTCTCTAAGGACATGAACAAGAAGGCAAAGATTGCGGCTTTACTTTCCGCACTTTCCAAAAAGGTTGCCGACGGTGAACTTATCGTAATCGATGAATTAACCGTTAAAGAAGGCAAAACCAAAGAAATCGCAGCAATGCAAAAAGCGTTAAATCTCAACAAAACCGCAGTAGTGGTTATGGATAACGACGATCAAAAGGTTATCCTTGCAGCAAGAAACGTAGAAAAGCTTTCTACCCTTCCCGTAGCTCAAATTTCCACCTACGAAGTAGTTGCAAACGCAAAAGTAGTGCTCACCGCGGGCGCTGTTAAGAAAATCGAGGAGGTTTACGGAGCATAATGTTAGCGCAAGATATCATCATTAAGCCCCTTCTCACCGAAAAGGGATACGACGGAATTGCTGAAAAGAAATACACCTTTATCGTAGCAAAATCCGCAAACAAAACCGAAATTAAATTTGCAGTAGAAAAGCTCTTCGGCGTAAAAGTTGAAAGCGTAAACACCGTAAACTGCAAGGGCAAGCTCAAGAGAATGGGCAGAAATCAGGGCTACACCCCCGATTACAAGAAGGCAATCGTTCAGCTTAAAGCTGATTCCAAGGCGATTGAATACTTCGACTCGTTATCATAATTAGGAGGAATCAAAATGGCAGTAAAGAGATTTAAACCTACGTCGCCTGCTCGTCGTTTTATGACCGTTAACGCATACACCGAGCTTACTGGTGACAAGCCTGAAAGAAGCCTCTTACACGATAAGAGAAAAACAGGCGGCCGCAATAACACCGGCAGAATCACCGTTCGTCATATCGGCGGCGGCAACAGAATCAAATACAGAATTATCGACTTTAAGAGAAATAAAGACGGTATTCCCGCAACCGTAAAGAGCATTCAATACGACCCTAACCGTTCGGCTCATATCGCACTTTTAGTTTACGCAGACGGCGAAAAGAGATATATCCTTTGCCCCGTAGGCTTAAACGTAGGCGACAAAGTTCTTTCCGGTTCTACCGCAGATATCAAAGCAGGCAACTGCCTTGCACTTTCCGATATCCCCGTAGGTACGGTTGTTCACGCAATCGAACTTCAACCCGGTAGAGGCGCTCAAATCGCAAGAGCAGCAGGTATGTCCGCTCAAATCATGGCAAAAGAAGGCAAATATTGCACTTTAAGAATGCCCTCTGGCGAAATGAGACTCGTTCCCGTAAACTGTAAAGCAACTATCGGTCAAGTAGGCAATATCGAACACGAAATTATTCGTATCGGTAAAGCAGGTAAAACCAGACACCTCGGCGTTAAACCCACCGTTCGCGGTTCAGTTATGAACCCTTGCGACCACCCTCACGGCGGCGGCGAAGGCAAGTGTCCCGTAGGACGTCCCGGTCCCGTTACCCCTTGGGGCAAGCCTGCTCTTGGTTACAAGACCAGAAAGAAGAAGAATCCTTCTTCCAAGTTTATTTTAAAGAGAATTAATTAAGGAGGAATAAAAAATGTCAAGAAGCGTTAAAAAAGGCCCTTATGTCGAAGAAAGACTTATGGCAAGAATAGAAGCAATGAACGCAGCCGGCGAAAAGAAGGTTGTTAAGACATGGTCGAGAGCAACGACTATATTCCCCCAATTCGTAGGCCACACGATTGCCGTATACGACGGCAGAAAACACGTTCCCGTGTACGTAACCGAAGATATGGTAGGCTGCAAGCTCGGCGAGTTTGCTCCCACTAGAACTTTCAAGGGACACGCGGCTAAAACCGTTAAGAAGTAAGGAGAAAAGTTATGGCAAGCAATATGAATAAAAAAGTTGAAAAAATTGCCGCAACTAAGGATAAACGTCCTTACGCAACGGCAAAACACATAAGAATCTCGCCTTATAAGGTAAGAACGGTTCTCGCTCTTATCAGAGGCAAGAGCGTAGAAGAAGCTGCTGCAATTTTAACTTATTGCAATAAGGGCGGCAGCCTCGAAGTTAAAAAGGTGCTTTTATCTGCAGCTGCAAACGCAGAACACAATAAAGGCATGGACAGAAGCGATTTAATCGTAGCGGAGGCTTTCGCCGACGGCGGCCCTCACCTTAAGAGAATGCAGCCCGTTTCTAAAGGACGCGGCCACGCAATCTTAAAAAGAACTAGCCACATCACGGTTATCCTTGATGCAAAGAAGGTTTAAGGAGAGTAGACAATGGGACAGAAAGTTAATCCTCACGGTTTAAGAGTAGGCGTTATCGCACCTTGGGATACCCAATGGTACGCTGACAAAAAAGACTTCGCTAAATACCTTAAAGAAGACAACGTAATCCGTACCTTCATTAAGAAAAAGTATTACGAAGCAGCAATAAGCAAAATTACTATCGTAAGAGCAGCAAATAAAGTAGAAGTTACTATCTACACCGGACGCCCTGGCGTTCTTATCGGCAAAGCTGGTTCTGAAATCGAAGTAATCAAAAAAGACCTTGGCAAGCTTACCAAGGGCAAAATGATAATAATCAACGTTAAAAAGGTTGACAAAATCGACCAAGACGCACAACTCGTTGCGGAAGCAGTTGCAGCTCAACTTGAAAAGCGTGTTTCTTACAGAAGAGCAATTAAACAACAACTTTCCAAAGTATCCAAAACGGGTGTTAAGGGTGTTAAGATAGCAGTAAGCGGCCGTCTTGACGGCAGAGAAATCGCGGGCAGCGAAAGCTACCACGACGGTTCTATCCCCCTTCAAACCATTCGTGCAGACATTGATTACGGCTTTGCGGAAGCTCACACCACCTTCGGTGTACTTGGCATTAAATGCTGGATATACAAAGGCGAAGTGCTTTCCGGCGCAAAGAAAATGATAATTTCTGACGGAGGCGAAGTATAATTATGTTAATTCCTAAGAGAGTAAAAAGAAGAAGACAACACCGCGGCAGAATGAAGGGCAAGGCTCAAAAGGGCAACTTTATCGCATACGGCGAATACGGCTTAGTAGCTGAAGAATGTGCTTGGGTAACCTCCAACCAAATCGAAGCAGCCCGTATCGCAATGACTAGATTCATTAAACGTGGCGGTAAGGTATGGATTGATATATTCCCCCACAAACCCATTACTGCAAAACCTGCTGAAACTCGTATGGGTTCTGGTAAAGGTTCGGTAGAATACTGGGTAGCGGTTGTTAAACCTGGTAGAGTTATGTTCGAAATGGCGGGCGTAGCTGAAGACGTTGCAAGAGAAGCTATGCGTCTTGCAAGCCATAAACTTCCCATTAAGTGTAAGTTTATAAAGAAAGAAGTAGTCGAAGGCGGTGAAGCAAATGAAGGCTAATGAAATTAAAAATTTAACCGATGCAGAACTCAACGCAAAACTTGCTGAGTTAAAAACGGAACTTTTCAACCTTCGTTTCCGTCATGCAAGCGGTCAACTTGACAACCCTATGTCGATAAACCTCGTTAAAAAGGATATCGCAAGAGTTAATACCGTTATCCGCGCAAGACAGATTAAGGGTTAAGGAGAAGACACATGGAACAAAGAACTTCTTTAAGAAAAGAAAGAGTAGGGCTCGTAGTAAGCGACAAAATGGATAAAACCGTAGTAGTTGCTATTACCGAAAAGAGCAAACACCCCCTCTATAAAAAGACGATAACCAAAACCACCAAGTTCAAGGCGCACGACGAAAATAACGAATGCGGCGTTGGCGACAAGGTAAGAATCGTTGAAACTCGTAAACTTTCCAAAGACAAAAACTGGAGAGTTGCAGAAATAATCGAAAAGGCAAAATAATTTTTGCTATCAATTCGTCAAGGTGGCGTAATTCCGCTATATGTTGGGGTTAATTAACCTAAAATAAGCGGTAAGCGGCGGAAAAATCCGTAACGCTTGCGCTACCCGCTGGTCGAATAAGAGTTGTAAGTACAACATAAATTCAGGAAGAAAAACTTCCGAATAAAATTATTAATCCTCCTTTCGAGCCGACGACGTCGAGCCGAGGGCGGATAAAAGCAAAATTTAAAAGGAGAATTTATATGATACAACCTCAAACAAGGCTCAAGGCTGCAGATAACAGCGGCGCAAAAGAGCTATTTTGTATAAAGGTGCTTGGCGGTTCTTTCAGAAAGAGCGGCAATATCGGCGACGTAATCGTATGTTCGGTTAAAACTGCTCAACCCGGCGGCGCAGTTAAAAAAGGCGACGTAGTTAAAGCGGTAATCGTAAGAAGCACCAAAGGCATCAGACGTGAAGACGGCACTTATATCAAATTCGACGATAACGCAGCCGTAATCATCAACGCAAACAAAGAACCTCGCGGAACGCGTATTTTTGGACCGATTGCAAGAGAACTTCGTGAAAAGAACTACATGAAGATAATCTCCCTTGCACCCGAAGTTCTTTAATTAAAGGAGATAAGCTATGAACGTAAAATTGAATGATAATGTTTTGGTTATCACCGGTAAGTATGCGGGCAAGCAGGGCAAGGTAATTGCAACGTCTCCCAAAAGCGGTAAGGTAACGGTAGAAGGTATCAACGTACAAAAGAAAGCTCAAAAGGCAAGAAAGGCTAACGAAGTTTCTAAAATCGTTGAAAAAGAAGGCGCAATCGACGTAAGTAACGTAATGGTAGTTTGCCCTAAGTGCGACAAAGCTATAAGAGTTAAGCACGAAGTGGTAGACGGCAAAAAGGTAAGAGTATGCGGCAAATGCGGCGCAGTTCTCGATAAGGCTTACGCAGGTAAGGGTAAGGCAGTAGAAGCTAAGGCAGAAGCTCCTAAGAAACGTACCAGAAAAAGAGCGGCAAAAGCTGAAAAGCCCGCAGATGCTGAATAAGGAGGGCGCGAAAGATGGCAGAAAAAGTTTATAAAAGCAGAGTAGCTAAAAACTATGCAGAAAACGTTGTACCCGCGCTCATCGAAAAGTTCGGTTATAAAAACGTAAACGAAGTACCCAAGCTCGTTAAAATCGTAATTAGCTCGGGTCTCGGCGACATTAAAGACAACTCCAAATCCATACAAGTTGCTTTGGGTGAAATTAAACAAATTACCGGTCAACAACCCATATTGACCAAGGCAAAGAAATCCGTTGCAAACTTCAAAGTTCGTGAAGGTATGCCTATCGGTATTAAAGTAACTCTTCGCGACAGCAGAATGTACGACTTCTATGATAAGTTCGTATCTATCGCACTTCCCAGAGTGCGCGACTTCAGGGGCGTGCCCGTAAACAGCTTCGACGGCAAGGGCAACTACTGCATGGGCGTTAAAGAACAACTCATATTCCCTGAAATTCAATACGACCAAGTAGAAAAAATCAGAGGTATGGACATCTGTTTCGTAACCACTGCGAAAACGGATGAAGAAGCCAGAGAACTTTTAAGGGCTATGGGTATGCCCTTTAAGAAGTAAGGAGAAAGAAGATTATGGCAAAGAAGTCAATGATAAATAAGCAGCAAAGACCTGCTAAATTCTCAACCAGAGCATATACGAGATGTTCCATTTGCGGCAGACCTCACGCAGTTCTCCGTAAATACGGGGTATGCCGTATCTGCTTCCGTAACCTTGCTTATAAGGGTGAAATTCCCGGCGTTAAAAAGTCGAGTTGGTAATAGGGAGGTAGAAAGAAATGACAGATCCTATAGCAGATATGCTTACTCGCATTAGAAATGCGATAATGGTAAATAAAGAAACTGTGGAAATTCCTTCTTCTAACATGAAAAAAGCAATTGCAGACATCATGCTCAACGAAGGTTATATTTCCGACGTAAAACTCGTGGAAGACGGCTACAACGGCAAATTAGTAGTAACCTTAAAATATCTTGGTAAAAAGCAGTCGGTTATCTCCGGCTTACAAAGAATTTCCAAGCCCGGTTTAAGAACTTACGCAAACGTAGAAAATATGCCTAAAGTTATGAACGGCTTAGGCGTTGCTATTCTTTCCACTAACAAAGGTATAATGACCGATAAGCAGGCAAAAGCAGCTAACGTAGGCGGCGAAGTGCTCTGCTACATCTGGTAAGGAGGTAATTTAATATGTCAAGAATTGGTAAATTACCCGTAGCTATACCCGCAGGCGTAACCATCAACTTCGAAAACGGCGTAATCACCGTTAAGGGCGCAAAAGGCACCTTATCTCAAACCGTAGTTGGTGAAATCGATATCAAAATCGAAGGCAACGAAGCACTCGTTGTTAAAAAGAACGACAGCGCAGCTCTCGACGCAAAACACGGTTTATACCGCGCACTCCTTCACAACATGGTAGTAGGCGTTACCGAAGGTTACAAAAAGACCTTAAAGGTAAACGGCGTAGGTTGGAAGGTTGCTAAACAGGGCAACAAAGTCGTAATGAACATTGGTTTTTCTCACCCCGTAGAAGTAGTTGAACCCGAAGGCGTTAAATTAGAATGCCCCAGCGCAAACGAAATCGTCGTTTCCGGTATCAGCAAAGAAAAGGTAGGACAAACCGCAGCAAACATCCGTTCTTATAGAAAACCCGAACCTTACCACGGTTACGGTATTGCTTACAGCGACGAAGTAATCGAAAGAAAGGAAGGCAAAACGGGAGGCAAGGGCAAGAAATAATTTCGGTTTTGACGGCTTTAAAAATTGCCTTAGGCGCAGTATATTACGGGCTCTCCGTAATATCGCGCTGCAAATCCGAAGGATATACCGAGAATATTCGGTTAATTGCTTAAAGGAGATATTATGATTACTAAAATCGATAAAAACAAAGAAAGACTCCGTAGACATACGAGAGTAAGAAAAAAGGTTTCCGGTACGGCAGAAGCACCCCGCTTTAACGTATACAGAAGTCTTAACCACATCTACGTTCAAGTAATCGACGACGTTAAGGGCGTAACTTTATGTTCCGCGTCTACGATGGAAAAGGAAATTAAAGCGGAAATCGCTGAAATGTCCAAAACCGACGCAGCAAAAGTGGTAGGCAAAAAGGCAGCAGAACGTGCTCTTGAAAAGGGCATTAAAGCAGTTGTATTCGACAGAGGCGGCTACCTCTACACCGGACGTGTAGCGGCAGTTGCAGACGGCGCAAGAGAAGCCGGACTTAATTTCTAAGGAGACAGGTTATGGAAGAAAAGAAAGAAAGACCTCAAAGAAGAAATCAAAGACCCGGCAGGGCAGAAGACGACGGCTTAGTTAAAAAGCTCATTCAAGTAAACAGAGTAACCAAAACCGTAAAGGGCGGTAGAAATATGCGCTTTGCGGCACTCGTAGTAGTAGGCGACGGTAAGGGTTCTATCGGCTGCGGTATGGGTAAGTCTAAAGAAGTACCCGAAGCAATCGAAAAGGCAACCGCTCAGGCAAAGAAGAACATGTTTAAGGTAAACCTTAAAGAAACTTCTATCCCCCACGCAGTAAAGGGCGTGTTCGGCAGAGGTTCCGTACTTATGATGCCTGCTGAACAAGGTACCGGCGTTATCGCAGGTGGTCCCGTTCGTGCGGTTATGGAAGCTGCAGGCGTTAAGGATATCCGTACCAAATCCCACGGCACTAACAACCCTATTAACTGCGTAAAAGCAGCTATCGCAGGACTTGCAGGCTTAAAGTCGCCTGAAGCAGTTGCGGCAGCACGCGGCAAGACCGTAGAAGAAATTTTAGGTTAATCGGAGGTTTGTTATGATAAAAGTAACGCTTATTAAAAGTGCATCCAACGAAACCAAAACGGTAAAAGCAACCGTGGCGGCGTTGGGACTTAAAAAAATCCGTTCAAGCAAAACCTTTGAAGAAACTCCCGCAATCATGGGACAAATCAAAAAGGTTAGCTACCTTGTAAAGGTTGAACAGGCATAAAGGAGAAGAAAAACATGAGAATAGATACTTTATCTCCCGCACAGGGATCAACTTTTTCTTCTAAGAGATTAGGCAGAGGCATCGGCTCGGGCTTAGGCAAAACGTCCGGCAAGGGCCACAAAGGTCAATGGGCGCGTTCTGGCGGCGGCGTACGTCCCGGTTTTGAAGGCGGTCAAATGCCTCTTCACAGAAGAGTACCTAAGAGAGGTTTCCACAACAAGTGGGCAACGAGCTATTTAATCGTAAACCTTTCTCAACTTAAAGACGTGCCCGCAGGCACCGTTGTAGATTACGAATACGTAATGGCAAACAGCCTTACTAAGGCAGTTAAAAACAACGCAGGTTTAAAAGTGCTTGGCACCGGCGAACTTTCTAACGCAATCACCGTAAAAGCTGCTAAATTTTCTGAAAGCGCAAAAGCTGCTATCGAAAAAGTAGGCGGAACGGCTGAAATCGTTTAAAAAACACCACGGCGTTTTTTAAACGTCGTTAAGAGAGGTCATCAATGTTCGAAACAATAAAAAATTGTTTTAAGGTAAAAGAAATAAGAAAAAAGATAATTATAACCTTACTTCTTTTGCTCGTATTTAGAATCGGATGCTTTATTCCCGTTCCCGGCATGAACTCCGAAACTTTTAAAGCGGCAATAGGAGAAAACAGCTTTTTAAATCTTATTTCGTCCATCACGGGCGGCTCGCTTATGAACGCAACCTTGTTTGCGCTCGGTATCAGCCCCTATATCAACGCGTCGATTATTATTCAATTATTAACCGTTGGTATTCCTGCATTAGAAAGACTTTCTAAACAGGGGGAAGAAGGTAGAAAGAAAATCGCTCAAATAACCCGTTACGTTACCATTATCCTTGCAGTATTGCAAGCAATCGGTATCGTACTTAACTTCGGTTTCCAAGGCGAAGACACAACCCAAGCAATTAAGCTTTCGTGGTTTGGTGGCGGCGCAAACGGAATCTGGAGCGACGCAGCGGCAACGTGGGTAGCAGGTATATTCTTAACCGTAGTATACACCGCGGGCGCTATGCTCGTTATGTGGATAGGCGAAAGAATTACCGAATACGGCATTTCCAACGGTATATCTCTTGTAATCTTCGTTGGTATTATTTCTACCGCAGGTAACATCCTCGTAGACAGCTTCGTAGACGGCTTTGGTGGAAACACTCAAAGATTCTGGGAAATTTTGGTATTCGTAATTTTAACTTTAGTTGAATTTGCGGCTATCGTAACGGTAGACTTATCGGAAAGAAAAATTCCCGTTCAATACGCAAAACAGGTTAAAGGCAGAAAGATGTACGGCGGTCAATCCTCCGTTATCCCCATGCGTATATCCGGAAGCGGCGTTATGCCCCTTATCTTTGCGTTTGCAATCTTAAGTTTCCTTCCCATGATCGCAAGCTTGTTCTGGCCCGGCTCCGGTTTTGAAACCTTCTGCACCACCTATTTATCAGGTCAAGGCGAATGGTACGGCCAAATCGTTTATATGGTTCTTCTTTGCTTACTCATCTTCGGCTTTTCATTTTTCTATTCGTCAATGCAATTCAACCCCGAAGACGTATCCAAAACCATACAGCAAAACGGCGGCTTTATCCAAGGTATCCGTCCCGGTAAGCCCACCGCAGATTACCTTAAAAAGATCAACAACAGAATTACGCTTTTCGGAGCTTTATACTTATCCATAGTTGCGTTAGTTCCTTCAATTTTAACCATAATTTTAACGGCAACCAACGTATTCTCTTCGGAAGGTACTCAGCTTTTAAGCGTATTCTCAACCACCGGTATCCTTATCGTAGTATCTTGCGCACTTGAAATTGACAAACAACTTCAATCTCAACTTATGATGAAGAACTACAAAGGATTCTTAAAATAAAAACTCAAATCGCAACGTATTCGGGCGCAAGTCCGAATACGGGCGAAAAAAGGTAAAATTATGAATATCGTATTACTCGGCGCTCCCGGCGCAGGCAAAGGCACTCAAGCAAGTAAGATTAAAGAAAAATATAACGTTCTTCACATCTCTACCGGCGATATTTTCAGAGCTAACATCAAGGGCGGCACTCCTATCGGAAAGGTTGCAAAATCTTATATCGACGCAGGTAAGCTCGTTTCCGACGAAGTAACTTGCGATATCGTTAAAGATCGCCTTTCGCAAGACGACGTAAAAGCGGGCTACATGCTCGACGGGTTCCCCCGCAACTTATTCCAAGCAGGCGAACTTGATAAATTTGCAACCATTGACTGGTGTGTGAATATCGACGTTGATTTTGCACTTTTACAAGACAGAATTTGCGGCAGACGCGTATGCGCTTGCGGCGAAAGCTATCACGTAAGCACCTTAAACGGCGAAACCAAATGCGCAAAATGCGGCGGCGAACTTTATCAACGCGCTGACGATAATCCCGAAACGGTTAAGGCAAGATTAGATACTTATCAAAATCAAACCGCGCCTTTAATCGAATATTACCAAAAACAAGGCAAGCTCGTAAATATAGAAAGCGGCACTAAGTCCCCCGACGAAGTGTTTGAATTAATCTGTAAAGAGCTTGACAAACGCGTAAAATGATTTACGTAAAAAACCAAGAGCAAATCGCGAAAATGCGCGAAAGCTGCAGAATCGTTAAAGAAACGCTTGAATTCGTAGGTAAAAATATTAAAGCGGGAATGACCACTAAAGAAGTGGACGAACTCGTTTACAAATATATAACCGCGTCAGGCGCAACACCTTCTTCCTTGGGCTATTGCGGATATCCCGCAAGCTCGTGCGTGTCGGTAAACGAAGTAGTAGTACACGGCATCCCCAGCGACAGAATAATCTTAGACGGTGATATCGTAAGCGTTGATATTACCGTTGAAAAAGACGGCTGGCAAGGCGACGCTGCAAGAACGTTTTTAATCGGCAACGTATCGGAAGAAAAAAAACGCTTGGTAAAAGTAACCGAAGAATGCTTTTTCAAAGCTATAGAAGGTTTAAAGGCGGGAACGCCTCTTTACGATATCGGTTACCAAGTTCAAACCCACGCCGAATCTAACGGATACGGAGTGGTAAGAGCTTTAACGGGCCACGGTATAGGCAGAGAAATGCACGAAGACCCTTCAGTCCCCAACTACGGCAGAAAGGGAACGGGCGTAAGATTAAGGGCAGGTATGACGATATGTATAGAACCCATGATTAATATGGGAACTTTTAAAGTCAACATGCATAGCCCCGACGGATGGACGGTAACTACCGCAGACGGATTACCTTCCGCCCACTACGAAAACACCGTACTCATTACCGAAGAAGGCGTTGAAATACTCACCCTTTAATAGGGAGCAAACGAATATGAAATTAAAAACCCCGATAATAGGCGGCGTAGCAGTAAGCTTGCAGGGGCGCGACAAAGGTTGTTTTTATCTTATAATAAAAGTGGAAAACGGCTTTGCGTACCTTTGTAACGGCAAGGAAAAACCGCTAAATTCTTTAAAGCGCAAAAACGTAAAACATTTAAGTTTACTTCCTGCGGTGGAAAAGGAAATAGCCGAACGCCTTGCAAACGGAAAAAAAGTTTACGACTACGAAATTGCAACCGTTTTAAAAAAATATCGGAAACCTTAAAACTCGGCAAAGTCGACTATGTGCCGAAAGCAAATCAAAGCGGAGGAATGATTAGTGTCAAAAGACGACGTAATTGAAGCAGAGGGCAAGGTAATAGAGTGCCTTCCCGGTGCAAACTTCAAAGTACAGCTCTCAAACGGCTACGTTATAACGGCGTACATCTCGGGAAAACTTCGTCAAAACTATATAAGAATTATAGAAGGCGATATGGTAAAGCTTGAAATGAGCCCTTATGATTTAACCAAAGGCAGAATCACGTGGCGCAGCAAGTCGTAAAACGGCTTTGCAAATTAAAAAACATTTTTTAAGGAGAACTAAAAATGAAAGTAAGACCTTCAGTAAAGCCTATGTGCGATAAGTGCAAAGTTATCAAAAGAAACGGCAAAGTAATGGTAATTTGTTCTAAAAACAAAAACCACAAACAACGCCAAGGCTAATTAAAATTAAGTTTCATTTTAGCAATATTTTTTATATTCACGCGTATTTTTAAGGCGACTTAAAAATATCGGGCTCAAGCAAATTGCTTGGACAGGGCTGATTTCACCCAAGCGGTGGGATAGATTCCGTAATATAAGCGGAAACCCTTGATTATAAAAATAATTTCGCGTAAAAGCCTTTACCACATTCCAATTTTTTGGTAAAAACTTTACGCGGTTGACATACACGAATAAAATAAAAAAAAGAAAAATTAAACGGAGGAAATAAATCGTATGGCACGTATTGCCGGTGTAGATTTACCCAGAGAAAAAAGAATTGAAATCGGTCTGACTTATATCTACGGAATCGGACTTAAAACTTCGCAACAGATTCTTGCCGCTACCGGTATCAACCCCGATACCAGAGTTAAGGACCTCAACGAAACCGACGTTTCCAAATTAAGAGAATATATCGACCACAACTTAAGAGTAGAAGGTGAACTTAGAAGTGAAGTTTCCCTCAACATAAAAAGACTTATGGAAATTGGCTGTCAACGCGGTATCCGCCACAGAAAGGGCTTACCCGTAAGAGGTCAATCAACCAAGAGAAACGCGAGAACCAGAAAAGGACCTCGTCGTACGGTAGCCAAGAAAAAGGGCGCTAAATAATTAAAGGAGGACAGATAAATGGCAGCAGCTAAAAAGCAAGTCGTTTCAAGAAAACGTAAAGAGCTTAAAAAGGTTGACAAAGGTCAGGTTCACATTCAGTCATCCTTTAACAACACCATCGTAACCGTTACCGATATTCACGGCAACGCGCTCGCACAGTCCAGCGCAGGTGCGCTCGGTTTTAAGGGTTCTAGAAAGAGCACCCCTTTCGCAGCGCAAATGGCAACGGAAACCGCCGTTAAGGCAGCAAAAGAACACGGACTTCGTTCGGTAGAAGTATTCGTAAAGGGACCCGGCGCAGGTAGAGAATCCGCAATAAGAGCAATTTCTGCATGCGAGTTAGAAATCACTTTAATTTCCGACGTTTCCCCCATCCCTCACAACGGATGCAGACCCCCCAAGCGTCGTAGAGTATAATCGGAGGAGAAGTAAAATATGGCAACTTATAGAGAAGCAAAATGCCGTCTTTGCAGAAGAGAAGGCGGAAAGCTCTTTTTAAAGGGCGATAAATGTTACAACGGCAAATGTCCGTTCGAAAAGAGACCTGCAGCTCCCGGTCAACACGGCGCAGCAAGAAAGAAGGTTTCCGAATACGGACGTCAGCTTCGTGAAAAGCAAAAGGTTAAGAGAATTTACGGCGTTCAAGAAGGTCAATTCAGAGCTTACTATGAAAAGGCCGACAGAATGAAGGGCATCACCGGTGCTAACATGCTTAGCCTTCTTGAAAGAAGACTTGATAACGTTATTTACAGAATGGGCGTAGGCGCAAGCCGTGCACAAGCAAGACAACTTGTAAACCACGGCCATTTCACCGTAAACGGCAAAAAGGTTAACATCCCTTCTTATATCGTAAAAGTAGGCGACGTTATTGCAGTTAAGGAAAGTAAAGTTTCCAACAAATATTTCGAAGTAATTAAAACCAGCAAAGCAGCTAACATGCCTCAATGGTTAGAATTCAACCCCGAAAAATTAGAAGGAAAGATTATAGCACTTCCCGTAAGAGAAGATATCGACAGCCAGATTGCAGAGCATATGATTGTCGAATTGTACTCCAAGTAATTAGAATAAATAAGGAGGTAGTATAATGATCGAAATGGATATGCCTAAAATCGAGGTGGAAGAAAGCGAAGACCAAGCGTATGCAAAAGTCGTAGTAGAACCCCTTGAAAAAGGCTTCGGTCTTACAATAGGCAACTGCCTTAGAAGAATACTGTTATCGTCGCTCCCCGGAGCAGCGGTTCAGGGAATTAGGTTTTTAGACGGCAGCGTTAAGCACGAATTTACTGCAATTGAAGGCGTTAAAGAAGACGTAACCGAAATCGTATTAAATCTTAAATCGCTTGCAATCAAAACCAAAATAACCGATAAAAATTACGTTAAAGTCGTACGTCTTTACAAAGAAGGCCCTTGCGAAGTTAAAGCAAGCGATATCGAACAAGACGCTGAAATTGATATTATCAACGCAGATCAACACATTTGCACCCTCGACGCAGGCGCAAAAATCGATATGGAAATAACCATAGGCAGAGGCAGAGGTTACACCCCTGCATCCGGCCACGGAAAGGTTGAACTTATCGACTACATCCCCGTAGATTCCATCTACACGCCCGTTCAAAAGGTAAATTACAACGTTGATAACACCCGTGTAGGACAAAACATCAACTACGATAAACTCGTATTGGAAGTATGGACCAACGGTGCGTTCAGCGCAAAAGAAATCGTTTCTTTAGCAGCTAAAATAATGCAAGACCATATCTCCCTTTTCGTAAACCTTTCGGACACGATAAGAGGTATGGACATACTCGTAAAGAACGAAGACGACAAACAGCAACAGGTGCTTGCAATGGCGATAGAGGATATGGACCTTTCCGTTCGTTCCTACAACTGCTTAAAGCGTGCAAACATCCACACTGTACAAGACTTAACCAAAAAGACGGAAGACGAAATGTTAAAGGTAAGAAACCTTGGCAGAAAGTCTTTGGACGAAGTAATTTTAAAACTTCAATCTTACGGACTTTCATTATCAAGCAAGGAGGATTAATACAATGCCCGGTAAATTAGGAAGAACTAGTGAACAGAGAATAGCAATGCTCAAAAATCAGGCTTCTGAACTCCTTTGGTACGGCAAAATTAAAACTACGGCTGCAAAGGCAAAAGAACTTCAGCCCTACGTTGAAAAAATCATCACCAAAGCAATTCACGTTTACGATTTAAACGAAGAAAAAGAAGTTGTTAAAAAGGATTCTAAAGGTAAGGATATAACCGTTAAGGTTATTAAAGACACTCCCAAAAAGCTCGCAGTACGCCGTGCTTTAATGGCAAAGCTTCGCGACTTACAGGAAGTTAAAGCTTTCAACGAAAAGAAATCCGATTATAAAAAGAGAACTGCTGACGTTAAGCACCCCTTAATGGAAAAACTCTTTAACGAAATTGCTCCCAAATACGCTCAACGCGCCGAAGAACTCGGTCAGGGTGGCGGCTATACGCGCATTTACCTTTTAGGTGAACGCCGCGGCGACGCTGCTGAAGAAGCAATTATCGAATTAGTTTAATAAACTAACAGCAATTAAAACGGCTTGGCAATACGCCAAGCCGTTAATTTTTTACGCGCATATTGCCGTAAATATGCTTAATATGCCGAAAGTTGTAAATTATTGTTGAAAAATGTAAAAAATTATGCTACTATATATTTACAACATTAAGGAGTATTAAGTTATGAAAAAACCACTTTTCGGTAAATTTAAGCGCGCGTTGGCGTTGTCGTTTGCGGCAATCTTATCCGTTGCGGCGTTATGTGCGGCAGCTTGCACTAATACCAACTCCGACGAGCTTACTTTAAAAGACGCTTATACGCAGTATAAAGAAGATCACCCCGCCTATGAAGGTAGCGAAAGCAGCTGGAAAGAAGCCTTATTTAACGGTGAGCTTGCAAAATCTTACGATACCAACTACAATATCGTTTTCACTCTTGCAACCGTGCCTCCCGTTTTAGCTGCTTTAGATAGCATTTCAAGCGGTTACGAAACCTACGCTATGATAGAGCGCGGAAAAACGTATAACGGCATTACTAAAATAGATAACTTTAACAATATCGGCTTCGATACTAACAGTAACAAAAGTAGCGGCTTTACCGAAGAGCAGTTTGAAGATACTTGGCAAAAAATAAAAGAGCTAAACGTTTACGGTAACGAAAAGTTTTATATTTACGTCCAAGACGGAACGGCGCTTTCCGGCTTACAACTTGCCGCAAACGCTTGCCTTTTGCCCAACCAATACGAAATTATAGTATGTGAAGACGGCGTAGGCGCGTACGTTGCCGTGCGCGACGGCTATATCACCGACAAAACGGTAGCAGAAGGCGTAGACCAAGTTTACGACACGTTCGTTGATAAAGTTACCAAAACTCAAGCGGAGTGCGATAAAATTTTAGCCAAAACGGACAATAAGTATAACGATTACGGTTACGATATTCAACCCACGCTCGCCCTTTCGGCAATAGATAATTTTACCGTTTGGTATCAAGATAAAGCTCAGCTTGTAAACATAATTAAAGAATCGAGCAACGGCGAATACGAAACCAAGCTTTTATCTTACGTTGGCGCAGACGGCTATACCCAAAGCGTAGACTATAAAGCCTCGCTTAAATTTGGCGGCATATCCACTTATGTAGATTTGCTTTACGGCAAAGATAAAGCCGATTACCTTACTTTAATGTACGGCGATTATTATGCGGCAACCTACCAAGCTTTAACCAGAACGCAAATTGCCGACGGAACGGCAGTTCCAGCAGAAAAGTTGGTATTTATAGGCACGCGCTTAAAGCAATTCCCCGACGTAGCCTCTAACGCTGATTACGGCTTGGGCGGAGTTTCTTCCGTAAGTGAAGTTCCCAACGATTACCAAAACCTTAACGCTAAATATAAATCAAAGCTTTTATTCCCCACGAAAGCCGATTACGACGTGTTTATTAACGCTATAAACGATTCGGCAAATTACGAAGGTAACCCTTCGGCGGCTCAAAAAGACGCAATTCGCGTAGACTTATTCAACCAGTATTTAAACTACGTTTTCGTGTCAAAGCTCAGCTATGCGTTATACGGCGCTAAATACGATATTATAATGAAGGGGCACCCCAGCGAAGTTATAGAAGAATACGAAAAGTGGTCCAACCCTTACGTGGTAGAGGACGGCGCGTATAACTATAATAAGCTCGTAAGTAATTTATTAGTTGCCTTCCACGAAAGTGATTCCGTAGGTAAGTTTATAGGCAGAGTGCCTTACGGTACGGCGGCGGAAAACCTTGCTTATTTGGGCGCAGATATTGCTATAGGCGGACTCGATTCTTCCACCTATACGGGCTATGATACGGGCGTAGACGTTGAATTCGTTATGCAGCTTACCGATAGCGATATAACTAAAAACGCCAACCTTAACTCCCGTTACGAAGCGGGCAACTTAACCTATACCGACGCAAACGGCGAAAGCCAAAACACCAAATTTTTAAACGTTGGCAATATCTATAAAACCGTTTATAACCTTTTAAAGGACGATTCGAGCGAGCAAACGCTTGCAAATATTTATAAGCAACAATTAGAACAATGGTTAGATAAAAACGGTGCAACCGACGTAAACGACCAAGGTATAATAGTACAGTAACTAAATATGATAAATTAGCCGAAATTCTAAAAAGAATTTCGGCTAAAATTTTTTTTTAAAAGTCGGTATTGACAAGGGATATATCCTTTGTTATAATAAAAAAAACGGCAAGGAGGTTTTGCAAAAGTTAATGAAAGATTTAGAATATTTTAGCGGAAGCGAAACCAAGTCGTTTTCGGAAAATAAAGTTTATAGCGCAGAGCTTTACGATAAAACTCTTTATATAAACAAGTCCGCCCCCGAAGAAAGCAACCCCAAAGAAACGGGAGTGGATTCTGCGGCAACGGGCTCTTCGGCAAGAAAAAAGATAAATAAAAACTTAGTTAAAAATTTAACCGAAACGTTAGGTCGTTCTGCGGGTACTATTGCGGTAACGTCCGTTGCGGCGGCAGTAGTTGCTACGGCTATACCTTCGCTTATAATGCCCGAACCCGTTACTTTTACCGACTTTTTAAGCGGTTCAAACGCGGTATACTATTCGGTGAGCGATAAAAGCTTAAAAGAAGACGGATATTATATTTTGTTGGAAAACGGCGAAAGTCAAAAAACTTACGACTTTGCCGACGGCGACGGTATTATCACGGGGCTTATTCCCCAAACGGAATATACTCTTTCGGTAACAAACGGTAAATCTCCCGTTTTAGAAAAAACGTTTACAAGCCAAAGTGCCGAAAGCGTTACCGCACTTTTCGATATAGATTTAACCTACGATAATCAAAACGGAATTGCAACTGCAAGTTATCAAGCCTATTTAAGCGACGAAAGCGGCAGCGTAACATCTCCGTATATAAACGTGAACGACGCCTACGGGTTAATTAGCGGAAACGAAGTTCAAGAACAGGGCTTTTTCAACGGCGAAATTGTAGACGTAGCGCAAACGCAGCTTACGGTGGAAATGCTTTACGACGGTGATATTCAGCCCGTAAGTATAGGCAGATGCACCGAAGAGTTGGTGTTCGATAGCAAATTCGAACAATATTTACCAACGGTTCAAAGTTTGAACTTTGAACAGGGAAGCGGCGAAGTGGTGGCAACCCTTCAAGTGGACAACGTTAAGGGCGAAGGCAATTTATTTGCCGCGGCAAGCAAAACGCGGGACGGCGAAGTTTCCGTTTTTGATTTTGAAAAGAGATATAACGGATACGTAGGCTACTTGCCCTTAAATTCAGGACAGTTAAGTTACGAATTCCAAGCTTGTTATAGGCATTTAAGCGGTATGCTAACGCCTTTATCTTCGCATAGTGGAACGTATTCTTCGGCGGCGTTAATAATTTCACAAGACTTTACGCCCTATTACGACTATGCAATACTTATTCCCGTAATGGTAACTAGCGGTGGCGTAAACGAAAAGATAGTAAATATTGAATACACCGTAACGGCAGGGGAAGATTTTAGCGAAACGGACGTTTATACCAACGTTTTAGTCGGTGAAACTAATTATTTAATCTCTAGTGTTCCCCACGGTTACGAAAAAGTAACCGTTCAGGCAAAGATGTATATAGAAGGCGAGCGCAACGTATATATCGGTTCAACGGCAAGCAGCACTATCAATTTAACGGATAAACTCGTTTTAAACGACGTTTCGTATTATTCAAACTACGGCGATTTAATCCTTTCGGCGGCGCTGTATTCACCTAACGAAGGCGCAACCGTTAAAGTTAAAAACGTAGATACGGCAGAAGTGCATACCGTAGATTTCATTAGGTCGTATGCCGTAGCGGTTACGGAAGATAAAGAAAATTACGTAATTTACGCCGAAGACGCTTCGAGCAATATAATATCCGAGGAATATCCCGTTAGCGTAGATGCTACTATAACGGGTGTATACAACGTTTCGAGTATCAACCCCGGCGACGTTTTAGTTACATATAATAGCGACGGTACTTCTAATTTATACTTTGATATGCAATATTCATCTCCCGACGCAGACGTGTATTACGAAATAACGCTAACAAAAAATTCCGTTGCAAATTACGTGTTTACTTCTACGGACAATACTTTCACGATAAAAAATTGGAAAAGTTACGGCAATTACGCAACAAAATACCGAATAATTAAAGGCGTTGGGTTTGGTAAAACCGTTTTAAGCGAAACCGTACCTTCAGGGACTATAGAAATTGGTGTTTGCGCGCAAAGCGTGGATACCTTAGTAATACCAAGCGACGGCACAACGGAACTTTATTTTAAATTTTCTTATTTAGATTACTTAAAAGAAGATATTTTCTGGGAGATTTCCGACGGCAGAAAAATTTTGGTGGACGCGTCGCAAATAATTAAAAATACAGATACGGGCGAGTATGAGTGTTCAATATTAGTAGACGGAGAATATGAATACGCCGAACTAAATATTTGGTTAGCACCTAACAATTGGCAGTACGTTAAAAACTTAGTAGAAGGAAAAGTACAAATAGACGGCAACGTTTATAAGCAATACAAAATTAAAACTACAATATAAGCGAGGAAGAACTTATGAAACAAAGTAGAAATACCGAAAAGAGTAAAAAGATTTTAACCATAGTAGAACTTTCCGTGTTAGGGGTGTTTTTGTTGGGCTTTGCGCTATGCTTAATATCGCAGCTCGCCGCCCCCGAATCGGATTTAGCCGTTTGGATTAAAGATAACGTTTGGGACGTAAACGCGTTTATACAGTCCTTTAAAGAGCAAATCCCCGAAATTATTCAAAGCTTAATTTATATAGTTCTCGTTTACGCGGT
>JAGAMH010000083.1 GCA_017624815.1 Clostridia bacterium | reverse complement strand
TATCAATATCCACGTTTTCAAGATAAACGTCGTCTACGGGAGGTTCGGAGAAAACGCAGGGAACGGCGTCGGTAAATTCCTTTTCGGAAATACCTTCAACGTCGTAACGGATAAAACTGCGAACGTCTTCGGCGTTTATTTTAAGTAGGTTTTTTATATCTTCTTTAACTTGTTTTGCATGTAAGTTGTCTTTCTTTTCTACGTATATTCTGTAAATCATATTTTAAGCTCCGTAAATTTTAATTAGCCTTCGCGATATTTAACGCCTATATCTTTGCGGTAATGCATATTTTCCCAGTTGACGTTTTCAACTGCCGAATAAGCCAATCTTCTTGCCGCCTCGATATTTTTACCTTTGGCAACTACACCCAAAACTCTGCCGCCGTTGGTAACCAACTTACCGTTTTTTACCGCCGTGCCCGCATGGACTACGTCTACGTTTTCAGGAAGTTCACCTATAGTTATTTCCTTGCCCTTTGCGTAGGATAAAGGATATCCGCCGCTAGCTAAAACGACGCATACGCACGCACCATTTTCCCACTCTACGTTGATATCGGCAAGGCGTTCGTCGGTAACCGCTTCGAAAATTTCCATTAAGTCAGTTTTAAGCATAGGTAAAACGACTTGCGTTTCAGGATCACCGAAACGGGAGTTGTATTCTACTACCTTCATGCCCTTATTCGTGCGCATTAATCCAAAATACAAGCAGCCCTTAAACGTTCTACCTTCGGCGTTCATTGCGTTCATGGTGGGGATCATAATGGTTTGCATTACTTCATCTTCAAGTTCCTTAGTCCAAAAAGGACAGGGAGAAAAAGTGCCCATGCCGCCCGTATTTAAGCCTTTGTCTCCGTCGTTGGCGCGTTTATGGTCGCACGACGTTATCATGGGAACGATAGTTTTGCCGTCTGTAAACGCGAGAACGGAAACTTCTTCGCCGGGGGTGTATTTTAAGCCTTGCATGCACTCTTCTATAACGATTTTATTGCCCGCAGAGCCAAAAGCTTTATCGAGCATAATTTCCTTTAAGCCCTCTTCCGCTTGCTTTAAAGTTTGGCAAATTAAAACACCTTTACCTAAAGCTAACCCGTCCGCCTTTAACACGATAGGCGCTCCCTTTGCTCTTACGTAAGAGAGAGCCTTTTCGTAATCTTCAAAGGTTTCCGATTCCGAGGTTGGAATATTATATTTTTTCATAAGTGCTTTAGAAAAGGCTTTGCTCGCTTCGATTATAGCCGCGTTCTTGCGAGGGCCGAAACAGCGCTTACCCATTGCCTCCAACTCGTCAACAAGCCCAATAGCCAAGGGGTCGTCGGGAGCGACTACGAAATAGTCGATTTCAGGGTGGTCGTTAACGTAATTTTTTACAGCTTCGATATTCATATAATCGACGTTTATGTTTTCGGCAATTTCCGCAGTACCAGCGTTGCCTTTCATACAATAAAGTTTATTAACTTTAGGGCTTTTTTTCAATGCCTTTAATATGGCGTGTTCTCTTCCGCCGTTACCTATAACGAGTACGTTCATAATTATCCTTTTTTAGCGTTATTTACCGCATATAAGCGGGGCAATTAGTGTTTAAAGTGTCTGTCGCCAACGAATACCATTGCGATATTTGCAGCGTTACAAGCATCTACCGACGCCTTGTCTTGAATAGATCCGCCGGGTTGAATTATTGCGGTTATTCCCGCTTTTATACATTCTTCTACGCAATCGGGGAAAGGGAAGAACGCGTCGGACGCCATAACTGAACCTGCAGCTTCTTTACCTGCGTGAGCTATTGCCTGTTGAGCCGCCCAAATACGGTTGGTTTGTCCCATACCTATACCGGTAGTTTTACCTTCTTTACCGATAACTATTGCGTTGGATTTGGTGTGTTTTACAACCTTCCAAGCAAACAACATAGCTTCTATTTCTTCCTTGGTAGGCTCTCTCTTGGTAACTACGCCGCATCCGTAAACGGTTTTTTCTTTACCGCTGGGAAGGGTGGAAACTTCTACCTTTGCTTTGGTGCTGAAAAGGCTTAAATCTTCGTTTCTTATTAAGCTTTCGTCGTATTGTTGAACTAAAAGTCCGCCGTAAACCTTTTTCATATCGAAGGCAGAAGCTTGGCGCTTTGCCGTAATATCTTCAATTTGTAATAAGCGGATGTTCTTTTTGGATTGTAAAATTGCAAGGGCTTCTTCGGTGTATGCAGGAGCCATTACTATTTCAATGAAAATTTTGTTAATTTCGGTTGCCGTTTGCGCATCTACCGTACCGTTGATTGCAAGTATGCCGCCGAATACGGAAACGGGGTCGGAAGTATAAGCGCGCATATACGCTTCGTAAATGGTTTCACCCGTACCTACTCCGCAAGGATTTGCGTGTTTGCAAGCAACTACAGCGGGGGTGTTACCAAATTCTTTTAAAAGTTCTAAAGCACCGTTTGCGTCGTTGATGTTGTTGTAGGAAAGTTCTTTACCCCAAAGCTGTTTAGCCGAAGATAACGAGCCGGGACGGATGAACTGTTCGTTGTAGAATACGGCGTTTTGTTGGGGATTTTCGCCGTAGCGCATATCTTGTGCCTTTTCATAAGCAAAGGTTACGCTGTCGGGGAAAGTAATACCGAGCTGAGAAGCGAGATAGTTGGAAATTAAGCTATCGTAAACTGCGGTGTGAGCGTAAACTTTGTATTGTAAATACTTTTTGGTTTGTAAGGTTACGCCGCCGTTTGCAAGTTCGTTTAAAACTACTTCATAGTCTTTAGGGTCAACTATTACCGCTACGTCTTGGTAGTTTTTAGCCGCTGCTCTTATCATAGTAGGACCGCCAATATCGATATTTTCGATACATTCAGCAAAATCTGCGCCCTTTGCAAGCGTTGCCTTGAAGGGATATAAGTTTACGCAAACGATATCGATGGTGTTTATGTTTAACTCTTCGAGTTGTTTCATGTGTTCGGGGTTAGAACGCATTGCAAGCAAGCCCGCGTGAACGTTAGGGTG
>JAGAMH010000016.1 GCA_017624815.1 Clostridia bacterium | reverse complement strand
TTTCTAATAATCCCACGAGCGACTTATTTACCTTGCCGGCAAGCACCATACGAACTACTTCGGCAGTTTCTTTATCGGTATATCTAAGACCGTTTATCCATTTCGTTTCAAGTCCCATCTTTTTAACCGTTTCGGAAATTTCAGGACCGCCGCCATGGACGAGAACGATTTTTATGCCGAGCGAATGAAGAACGGATAAATCACGCATAACCGAAGATTTTAACTCATCGTCTATCATTGCGTTACCGCCGTATTTTACGACGAGAACTTTATTAAAATATTTTCTTATATGAGGTAACGCCTCTATTAAGAATTTTGCCTGTTCTTGCTTATCCATCAAGTTCTATAATCTCCGTTAATTTTTACGTAGTCGTAAGTTAAATCGCATCCCCAAGCCGAAGCTTTGCTTTTGCCTATTTTTAAATTGATATTTACTTTAACCTCTTCTTCAGATAAAACCTTTTTTGCTTTATCTTCGGAAAATTCTATACCGAAACCGTTTTCACACACGGGAAGGTTGCCGCTTTTCGATTGGAATTCAACGTCTATTTTAGTAACGTCAACGTTTTCACCCGAATATCCAATTGCACAAAGTACTCTACCCCAGTTTGCGTCAGCACCGAACATTGCCGCTTTGAAAAGCGACGATTTTATTACGGTTTTTGCAACGTTGCGCGCCTGTTTTACACTATTTGCGCCCGTTACCTTACATTCTATTAACTTGGTTGCGCCTTCGCCGTCCCTTGCTATCATTTTAGAAAGCTTTACGGTACAATAATTTAACGCCTTTTTAAACGCTTTATAATGAGCATTTTCGCTATCTATAATTTCGTTTGCTGCAAGACCGTTTGCTAAAATTACACAAGTGTCGTTGGTGGATTGATCACCGTCTACGGAAACCATATTAAAGGAACTTTTAACGTCGGACGATAACGCTTTTTGCAATAAGGTAGGCGTTATAGCAACGTCGGTAGTAATAAATATTAAATTGGTTGCCATGTTGGGGCAAACCATACCAACGCCCTTTGCTATTGCGCCGATTTTACAAACTTTATTACCAAGGTTAAATTGAACGGCTACCGATTTTTCTACCGTATCGGTCGTCATTATGGCTTGAGCTGCGTCTTGGCTGTTATCGCCTAAATTTGCGTAAAGTTCGTCTATTGAATTAGCCATAGGGGCAATATCTAAAGTTTGACCTATTACTCCCGTTGACGCAACTAAAACGTCGTCCGATTTTATACCGCTTACACGTTCTACGAGCTTGCACATTTCTTCGGCAATTTGCATGCCGTTTGCGTTACAAGTGTTTGCGTTTCCGCTATTACATATAATTGCTTGAGCATAGCCGCTTGCAAGGTGTTGTTTTGAAAGCACTACGGGAGCGCCCTTTACTAAGTTTTGAGTAAAAACACCCGCTGCTGAAGCGTTTACGTCGCTAACGATTAAAGCAAAATCTTTTTTTATTTTATTTTTTCTTATGCCGCAATGAATGCCCGCTGCTTTAAAGCCTAAAGGTGCACACACGCCGCCGTTAATTTGTATTACGTTCATTACTCTCTTATATTTTAAACCAAAGAAGTCGTTTCGTCAAGTCCAAGCATAATATTCATATTTTGAACTGCTGCTCCCGACGCGCCCTTTCCAAGGTTATCGAAAACCGACGCAATAAAAATTCTTTCGTCGTTTCCGTTTACGTATATTTTTAAATTATTAGTTCCAGTAAGTTCGTTTGCGGGAATAAACGCAGGGACGTTTTCTTCTTCCGCTACTTTTATAAAATTACAACCGCAATAGTAATCGCTAAGATATTTTCTTATATCTGCAACCGTATATTTTTTGTTAAGCAAGCGAACGTGCAAAGGCATGGTTACACACATGCCTGCGTAAAAATCGCAAATTATGGGGTTAAATATCGGTTTTTCGGTTAAATTACATTCGTTTACCATTTCGGGCAAGTGCTTATGATTAAGCGTGGTTGCGTATTGTCTTGGTGATGATAAAAATTTATCTCTATCTTGCGCTTCGTATACGGCTATAGTTTTTTTACCTGCACCCGAATAACCCGTTACGGAGTGCGCCACGAAAGGATAGTCGTTGGGAACGATTTTACCCTTAATTAAAGGCGCAACTGCCGATATAAATCCCGTTGCATGGCAGCCAGGATTTGCCAACCTTTTAGTTTCGGCTATTTTTGCCCTTCTCTCTTTAGAAAGTTCAGGCAAGCCGTAAACCCAATCGGGATTGGTTCTGTGAGCCGTAGAAGCGTCTATAATTTTTACGGAAGGATTTACCACTAACGAAACCGATTGTTTTGCCGCCTCGTCCGGCAAGCAAAGAAAACAAATATCAGCAGAATTTAAACACTCTTTTCTAGCGTTTACGTCCTTTCTTAACTCTTCGGGAAGAGTAATAATGTTAATATCATTCCTTTTGCCGAGTCTGTCGAATATTTGTAGCCCCGTAGTTCCTTCTTTTCCGTCAATAAATACGTTATACATTACTTTAGTTTTTTGCTATCGAGCATTGCTTTAACTTTAATGGGCAAGCCGAAAAGATTGATAAAGCCTTGAGAATCCATTTGGTTATAGCAATCATCTTCGCCGAAAGTTGCAATATCTTCGCTATAGAGCGAGTTAGGTGATTTAATACCGGCGTTAAATACGTTGCCCTTATAAATTTTAAGTTTAACGTCGCCCGTTACGTTTTCTTGAGTTTTATCAACAAAAGCATCTAAAGCTTCTCTTAAAGGAGTGAACCATTGTCCGTCGTAAACGATTTCGCCGTATTTAATAGCAATAAGCTGCTTATAGTGCTGAGTAGCTTTATCAAGGCAAATCGATTCTAAGAGTTCGTGAGCGGTATATAATATAGTACCGCCGGGAGTTTCGTATACGCCTCTCGACTTCATACCAACTAAGCGGTTTTCTACCATATCGCAAAGGCCTACGCCGTTTTCGCCGCCGATTTTGTTGAGTTTTTCAATAATAGAAATACTGTCGAGCTCTTCTCCGTCGATTGCGGTGGGTACACCCTTTTCAAAGTGGATGGTTATGTAGGTTGCCTTATCGGGAGCTTTCCAAGGAGAAACGCCTAATTCTAAAATTTTATCGTAATTAGGTTCGTTTGCGGGATCTTCTAAATCCAAACCTTCGTGAGATAAGTGCCAAAGGTTTTTATCTTTTGAATAGTTAGTTTCTCTATTTATCTTTAAAGGAATATTGTGTTTTTCTGCGTATTCAATTTCGTCTTCACGGCTCTTGAGCTCCCAAGTTCTCCAAGGGGCGATTATTGCCATTTCGGGAGCAAAAGCTTTTATGGTGAGTTCAAAACGAACTTGGTCGTTACCCTTACCAGTACAGCCGTGGCAAATTGCGTCTGCGCCTTCTGCCTTAGCAATTTCAACTATTCTTTTTGCAATAACGGGACGTGCGAAAGACGTTCCAAGGAGATATTTATTTTCGTATACTGCCCCCGCCTTCATGGTGGGATAAATATAATCTTCGATAAATTCTTTTCTTAAATCTTCAATATAGAGTTTAGAAGCGCCCGTTTTTAACGCTTTTTCTTCTAAACCTTCAAGTTCGGTAGTTTGTCCAACGTCGCCGGAAACTGCAATAACTTCGCAACCGTCGTAATTTTCTTTAAGCCAAGGGATGATGATTGAAGTATCAAGACCGCCAGAGTATGCAAGTACTACTTTTTTAATTTTCTTTTCCATAATAAAATCTCTTTTCAATTATTTACGTTAAAACGCATAATATTAAACTTGAAAAATTATACACTATTATTATATAACAAGTCAAGTATTTATAGGTAATTATTTATAAAATAATTTTTTATATTTTGTATAAATTTACACGATAATTTAAAATATGTATAATTATTCATATTTTTGTATATTTTTTGAATAAATACAAATTAATAAAGTTTTGTTATAAAAGCATAAGTTTTAAGTTCGGCTCTGTCTTTTTTGTAATCGGGATTAAATTTTTTAACGAGCGACCAAAAATTTTTAGAATGGTCGTGATAAATAACGTGGCAAAGCTCGTGAATAATTACGTATATTTGCAATCGTTTTGAAAGCATTAAAATCTTGTAATTGAAAATTATTTCGTTTTTACCCGAACAGCAGCCCCACCTACTCTTATAATCTTTAAATGAAATGCTATTTGCAACAATACGCGTTGCCTTTGAAAGGGAATAAAAAAGCGCTAAAAATTTTTCTTGAAGAGCGGACAACAAAACGGTTTTACAGTTCTTTACGTTTTTCAAACAAACGCAACTATCATTAAAAGAGTTATTTTGACCGATAAAAAGAGGGATCGGCGTTCCTTCAATTAAAATTTTTTTATAATTAATAATCTCTTCTCCCCGTGAAAGATTAGCTTGATTAGCTAAAAGAATTTTGTTTATCCACGGTGTTTTTTCTTTTACAAAGCTTTCTATTCTTTTTAGCGGAGTTTTAAGCGGTACGCGAACTGTAATTTGGTTTGCGCCGTTAATTGAAATAGCCAACGTTTTTCTTTTGGACCGAACGAGCGTATAATTAAAGTTCATTAAATTTTACCTTAAACTGAACGCGAAGTTCTCCGTTGACCTTTCCTTCTAAATAGCAATAGCCGTCTAAATAGGTTTTGGATATATCGATTTTTTCGCCACATTTACATTGGTTTACGTAAGTTACTTGAACGGATGAAATATATTTATTTTTCATTTCGTCAATGCTAAAAGCGTCGAAGACGAAATCGGCGTACTTAGTATTGTTTACGTGATTGTAATGGTCGTAATCGGTATAAGAAATTGTTTTTGAATAGACGGGTGCATCTTGGCAAATTGCAGGGATTTTCCATGAGCTATATTCTACGCTTCTACAATCGTTATACTCTCTCGTATCGTTTTCAAAAAAAGCTTTAACGGGTAAAACGGAGTATTTAGCTAAATCCATCAAACACCAACGGGAAGTTGCAACGCCTACCTTTTCTTCGCCTACGTAAAGTTCAAAATCTCTAAAAAAGAGCACGTGCTTAGGCTTTATGGGCCAAGTTATGCATTTTACTTTTTCGCCTACATTTATAGGACGGAAAAGTTCTATATACCAATTTGAAACGATAAATGCAAATCCTTTTACTATTCTGTCGTCGTAGCCGAAGCCTAACTCGTCGGCAGATATACTTGCTGATTCTTGCAAAATACCTAAAATAGCCGAAAGTTTCATATGGTCGTAATAATCAACGTCGGTATAACGGATATCGTATTCTTTACAGTTTTGATACATATTTTTCGCCTCTAAAAAAATTTATAATTTTTTAATATTTTAGCACTTTATATAAAAAATGTCTATTATTTTAATGAAATAGGCGCAATTATGTGTGACATAGTACT
>JAGAMH010000082.1 GCA_017624815.1 Clostridia bacterium | reverse complement strand
TTTTCAGCCAATAAAAAATTTATAAGATCTTCTAATTTTAATATATTATATTTGTCTTCATCTATTAAAGTATTAATATTATATATAATATGTTCCAATGAAAGCGGCGATTTAGAATATTGAAAGCTTGAAATATAACTATTTAATTCATAAAAAGGTATATGTTGCCTTTCTTTCTTATCGCTACTTCCATATCTTATAATTTCTTCTAATAATATATCACGTACAAATTTAAGGCAATTAGATACCATAGGTTTATTTATAACGTCTTCTTTTTTACACTCATAGCCAGTAACTGGATCAAATCCAGAAGATAAATATTCCAAATATTTGTGCGCTTTTTCTAATTGTATATATCGTTTATCTTTCATAAATTTTTTAAGTTAATTTAGTGGCGCAGAAAAGCTCGATATAGTCCACGTTTGTTGTGTCGCCTGAAGCCGTTGTTAGCGTTACTTTGTTTTGTCCCGCTTTTAACGAAATTTTAACTACCTTAACGCCGTACCAATCGTGCCAACCATCGCCCGAGCCCATGGGAACTACGCGCGTAGGTATGCCAACTGCCGTTCCGTTTACCGATACGCTAAACCAATTTGAAAAAGTAGTTTCGTAATTACGCAAACTTAACCCAACGTATAAATACGCTTCGGTTGCGGTTGAAGAGTTTACCGTTACAGTAATAGTTTTACCCGCAGCGCCCGAAACTTGACCTAAGTATCCGTCTCCGCTTGCGTTATTACCCGTTCTAAGAGCTATTCCACCCGTAGTTTCAGCGTTTTCAGCTTCGTAGCGATAAGCAGTTTTACCTTCGTTAGTCCAATCGTCCTCTTCCTCTTCTACTACGGGGAAGTTCCATTGAGTATCAAGGTAATTATAACGTGTGGTAAGCCAGTTATAAAGATAATCTGCCGCTTGACCTTGCGTTCTATAGCTATTTAAAACGGCTACGCATTCGCTATTTCCGTTTAAGCGGTTGGGCCATCTTTCATAGTTGCGTTTAAAATACGATTCGTAAGTCGTTTTATAATCGTTGACGAGTTCTAACGACGTTTCGAAAACGCCGTAGTTTTTAAGTTCTACCCACTTTTGTTTAACCATGTCTTTAAACCAAGCCTGATTTGTTACAAGGTTATACCAAGGGTTATTTTTGTTTGCAGCGTACATTCCTATACCAGAAGTGCAGCAGTTGTTTACCATTCCAAAACAGGAGTCGAAATCCCAAGGAGCTTCGAAAGTTACTTTTTTGTTGCCAGATGCGGTTAAATCTACGCTTAAATAGAAGCTTGACCAAGCAACGTCTAAATCGCAAGCTATTTCGTTTAAAATGTAAGCGTCTACGAGCGATTGTATATCTATACACGCAGCAACTACGTCTTTAGCAGAAGAATATTTGCCGGTTGCATCTACGATACCCGTATAAGTTGAGTTAAATTCGTAAAATTTATTATATCTGGTAGCTTGGATAGCAATTTTATAGGCGTTATTCATATAATTACGCAAAAAGTTAATTTGCGCGTCGTTATAAATATCGCTTTTTATGGTGTATCCTCTAACTGCGCCCGAACCGCCGCTATAATCCATAACGAAGGTAGGGTCGCCTTGTCCGTTGGGCATGTTTATTTCGGTATCGTAATAGCCGTCGTATTCAAAGAAATAGCCGATATCCGTGCCTTGATAATTATCTTCTACTTCAGGTACGCTCGTTCTTCCGTCTTTAACTTCTTGCTGTTCGCAAAGAAGGTATACGCCCCAATATTGTCCGTTTAAATATACTTCTACGTAACGGAAATCGGTGCAATAATAGCCGTCTGAACCTAAAATTGTTTGACCTAAATAGTACGCTATACTGTTGTTGGTCATGGATAGGTCTTTCCAGTTTGCTAAAAGTACCCAGTTTTTATACTTTTCGCCTTCGTGCAAGCCCAATAAGTTTTGTTTTTTATCAAATTTTATTCTTATAGGTTTCTTTTCGTACTGTAACGTATAATTGCCGCGCACCTTTACCTGTGCAGAAATGTCGGTTAGTTTTTCGCTTTCTTCACAAGCGGCCGTAGAAACGGTTGCCGCAACATATTCAATTTGACCGTTTAATTTTGAATTTCGATTGTATTTGGTTGCCCAGGTATTACTGCCATCGGACGTGTTTATGTGAATTGCAGGCATTACTTCGGTAATTGTGGGATACCAAGAATATTGCTCGTGTCCACCAATCTTTAATTCGTAATCGTTAATGGTAATCGTCCAAACGCCCTTGCCGTTTTCTTCGGTATAAGTGTAGCCGTTACTTTCTGACAAAACGGGTAAAAAGGCGTTAGATGATTTTTTACATTCCGAGCATTCGCCAAGTGCTAAGCCAGAAGATTCTTCCGTGGGGGAAGTTTGTATTCTATAGGTATATTTATGCTCCGCTTTATCCGAAATAAAGTCCGCATGGTTACAAGCCGAACCGTGCCAATGGTATTTTTCGTCGGTTGACCACGTAGATAAGTATTTATGTTCGTGCGGTAATTTTTCTATCGGCTTTTTAGATTCCATACCGCATACGGTACAAGTGAAAAGCATTTCCCCTTCTTCGTATTCGGTTGCAGGTTTGCTTTGCTTGCCGTTATCCCAACTATGCTCGCCTTTTGCGGAATGATGGCTTTTAATTCCGCAAGTAGCGTCGTGCCAATGGTATTTTTCGTCAGCCGACCATTTAGTAAAAAAGTCGTGAACGTGCGGTGTGCAAGCCGTTCCTAAAAATACCGTTAAAACTAAAAACGCAGTTATTAAAAATTTAGCTATTTTTTTCATATAAACACCTAATAAAATAAGAGTAATTCAAATTTATAAGTTTTTTATCCAAAATATACGCTTCTACGTATAAAAAGTTTTAATCACTTTACTACTTTATAAACGCCTTTGCAAAACTTATTTTAAGGCGTTTAAGTGGGCGTGCAAATAGTTTAAGTTACAAAAATTGCGTTAGCTTTACGAAAAATTAATAAGTTTTTCATAAAATTCCCCTATTATTTAATTTTATTATAGCATATAGTTATGGCAATTTCAACGAGTTATTTAAAAATTTTTTATACGTTTTTTTAAAAAGGTAAATTTAGTTGCTAAACTAAAAATATTGTGGTATACTAAACGAGTAAAATTTAGGCCCTATGGTCAAGCGGTGAAGACGGAACCCTCTCAAGGTTCAATCCCGAGTTCGATTCTCGGTAGGGTCACCAAACAAAGTAAAGACGAACCCGTTTCCTTTAGGAGACGGGTTCGCCTTTGTTTTTATGTTAAAGCATAGTAAAAGTGGTTGAAATAATACCACTTTTTTGCTATAATTAGTATAGAGGCTAAAGATGAAAGTA
>JAGAMH010000081.1 GCA_017624815.1 Clostridia bacterium | reverse complement strand
TAATTGAAGACGTTATGACTTCTGGTAAAGCTCTCCGCGAAATGCTCCCCAAATTAGAACAAGCGGCAAACGTAAAAATTGCAGGTATGGTAATTTCCGTTGACCGTATGGAAAAGGGGTTACAAAGCGAACTTTCCGCCGTTCAAGAAGTTTATAAAGAATTCGGTGTAAAAGTTTATTCTATCGTAACCATGGCAGACATAATAGACGCGATAGAATGTGGCGTTATCGACGGTAAAGAATATCTTGAAAAAATGAAAGAATACCGTAAAACCTACGGTGTTGACTAATAGCAAAAATATAACCGACCGTGTAAACTTTACGCGGTCGGTTTTTTTGTGAACCGTTTGTAAATTTAGTATAAAAATAAACTTAATAGAATTGCCGTAAATATGCAAAAATCTATAGTTACTTTATAATAAAATAAAGAAATTATAAGGAAAATTTTATGAAACGTTTTTTAATTTGTTTAGTTTCTATAGTTGCTATAGTCGCGTCGTTATTTTCGTTTAGCGCGTGCTCGAAAAAAGAGCCTTACGACGATTTGCCTTCTGAATTTTATGCTGCTGCTAATTGGGAATATATGACTAATAACGGTGGGGCAAGCGTTGACGGCGGTGGAGTACCCTATTCGCTTAACGACGGGAGCATTAAATTCCACAACGCAAACCAAGCCTATCTTTTAAACGGCGATTTATCTAATGATAAAATCTCGTTTATGATTAATACTTCAAAAGATTGGCAAATGTGGTTTAGAGCAAGCACTAAAGATAATTCACAAAACAACTGCTATAAACTATTTTTTAAAGACGAAATAATGCACGTTCGCACTTCGGAATCGGCTAACGATATAGCTTTGGTAACTGCAGAAGGTTGCGGCTATAAAACAAACGAATGGAATAAGTTAGAACTTGGATTTGCTACCGATGAAAATAAAAATTGCACTATTACTATTACCGTCAACGATATTAAAGCAAATTTATCTTCTCCCGAAGGATTGCCTAATTATATAAGTAACGGCGATTTAGTTTACCCCGAAGGGGAAAATTTCAGTTTAGGTAATTACGTTATCGTTAAGGTATGGTACGGCGATTGCTTTTTACAGTTAAAACCTTTGGCAAAAGAAAAGGAAGAAGGCGTATTAAAAATTGCGTGCATTGGCGACTCTATAACCTACGGCGCTAACGCCGATAACAGTTATACGGATAGTTATCCCGCCCAAATGCAAAAACTTTACGAAGGTAGCGCAAACGTTATGAATTTTGGCAATAGTGGAAAAACTATCAGAGACTCTGCCGACGATCCTTATAGAAAAACCACCGAATACAATGGCGTAAAGCTCTTTAAGCCCGACGTTGCTATAATTATGCTGGGAACTAACGATTCTAAAACCTATCAAGTACCCACCGTTTCAAGCTTGGTAAACGCTTTCGACGCGTTAATTAACGACTTATACGAATGTAACCCGGCAATAATTATTTATATTGCTACTAGTCCTTACGCGTATAGCTCAGCTTATCAAATTAATAATAAAAATATAGAAGAGTTGGTTATTCCTGCACAAAGACAAAGTGCACAATTATACGATTTAGAAGTAATAGAAATGCACGAATTTACTAAAGATTTATCTAATTGTTACGCCGACGGTATTCACCCTACTTCACGCGGGTATACCTATTTATCATATATGATGTATTGCTCTTTAAACGGCATACAGCCCGACGTTGATTACGTTCAATCTTTTAAAGATTAATAGGAGCTTATATGAAAAAACTAATTAAAATTTTATCTTTTATATCGGTTGTAGCACTAATATGTTCGCTCGTTGCTTGCGGAGGTAAGGATGAAAAACCCGCCTACGTTAGTGGTGGAACAGTTTCGGTTAGCGGCGGACAAATTTCGGGAACTACTAGCGAGGATGGCAGCGTTGCAATCTATAAAGGCGTGCCTTACGCAGCTGCACCAGTTGGTGACTTACGTTGGAAAGCTCCTCAAGATGTCGTTGCGTGGGAGGGGGTAAAGGACTGTTCGCTTTGGGGTGCAAACGCAGTTCAAGGTGATGCAACAACTTTTTCCTATTGGACGAAAGAATTTATTCAAGACGTAAACCCTGCCCATTATCAAAACGGCGTAGTATATTCAGAGGATTGTTTAATTTTGAATATATGGTCTTCGTCTGCGGTAACGGAAAATAAGCCTGTTTTAGTGTTTATTCACGGCGGCGGTTATAATACGGGTGGAGCGTCTTGCCCCGTATACGATGGCGTAAATATAGCTAAGCAAAACGTAGTTTTCGTATCAATTCAGTATAGGGTAGGTGTTTTTGGCTATTTAGCAACCGAAGCGCTTAAAAATGAAAAAGAAAACAGCGGTACTGGCAACTACGGTTTATTAGACCAAATAAAGGCGTTAAGTTGGGTGCAAGAAAACATTTCTACTTTCGGCGGTGATCCTTCTAACGTTACCGTAATGGGGCAATCTGCGGGAGCAGGTTCGGTAAATGCTCTGTTATCTTCACCCCTTGCAAAAGGGTTATTTGCCAACGCGGTTTCGGCAAGTCATAACAGCATAAATAGAAATTGGCCAACCGTTCAAGAAAGAATATCGTCCGTTCCAGCCGCTTTAAAAAATAAAACGGTAGAAGAATTAAGAGCAATGGACGTTAATACGGTAAAGGGATATTCTATTTCAAATAACGGACCGGTAATAGACGAATACGTTTTAACTGATACTTATTTAAATTGCATAAAAAGTGGCGAACTTGCCGACGTCAATTTAATGACGGGTATGGTTGCCGAAGATAATTTAATAAGTTCTGTATACACGAGCGCAACGGTAAAAGTTGTGGATTCGTTAATGACTTTACAAAATAATATCGTAACGGCAAAAAATAACGCAAATTATGAAAGTGAAACTTACGTTTATTTATTTAATAGAAACGTTCCGCAAGACGATATAAAAACGCCCGACGCATACGGACCTAAACACTCGTACGAGCTTGGTTATTTCTTTGGTAATTTCATAGAAAACCGCAGTTGGCAAGATGAAGATTACTCTTTATCCAAAATTATGATGGAATATTTGGTTAGCTTTTGTAATAGCGGCACACCAACGTCAAGCAGTAATTTGCAATGGGAGGCAAGCGTAGGGGATTATTCTTATATGTGTTTTGATAAAACCTGCTCAATCACCTACGTAGAAGAAGCTAAATATAAAGCGGTTAATAACTATTACAAACTAAATTTATCTTAAAATTAAAAAACCGCACGCAAAATTATTTTGCGTGCGGTTTTTTTTGGAGCAGGTGACGGGAGTCGAACCCGCCGAAATCAGCTTGGGAAGCTGACG
>JAGAMH010000015.1 GCA_017624815.1 Clostridia bacterium | reverse complement strand
AAGGCGTTAACCGTTCTTTTTTGGAAGTTCGGGAATAAACTCACTTTCAAACGTTTTACCGTTTAAAGCCCCTAGCGAGTCTACGTTTTTAAAACACAGGCGCTTTGCTACCAAACATTGTCTTTTAGCGCCGTATTTGGCGTTTAGCTTTTCGTCGCCATACTTTTCGTCGCCTAAAACGGGGCAACCTATAAACGCCGTATGCGCCCTTATTTGGTGCGTTTTACCCGTATGCAGTAAAACTTCTACCAAAGCGTAATCACCCATACTTTTTAAAACTTGATATTCGGTGGCTATTTTAACGTAGCCGTTATTTTGCTCTGAACTTATTTTAACGAGGCTAGCCTTTTCGTCCTTTTTTAAAAAGGCAGTTAAAAATTCGTGTTTTTTCTTGAACGAGTTTTTGCAAAAACAAAGGTACGTTTTTTCTACCGTGCGCTCTTTAAAAGCAACTTTTAAAGCTTGTTCGGCGGCGTCGTTTTTGGCAAAGGTAATAAGCCCGCAAGTGTTTCTGTCTAACCTGTGAGCAAGGCGAAAATCACCCTTTTGGCAAAGTTCGCATAGCAACGCTTCGGATGATACTCCCGAAAATTTATCGGCTATAAGTACGTTTTCGTCTTCATATACTACTCGGTGGCTTAACTTTTCTTCTTGCTTTACGCTCGTATAATAAATTACCGTATCGCCAGATTTTAAAGGAACGTTTTTGTTTACGCGAACGCCGTTCACCTTTATATCTTTATTGCGTAAAAGTTGCGAAAAGGCAAAACTACCCTGCGGATAAACGCTATCGGTAAAATCTTTTAAATTGCAATTAAAAGGTACTGAAAAAGTTTTCATTTTAAAATAAATTTGCCGTAAAATAAACGGCGTAAGATAATAATAATGCTAAGATAATTTGAACGGTGTTATATTTAAGGGTGAACTTTAACCCAACCTCTTTAACCGACGCCGTAAACGCCGACACGCAAGCAGGAGCAAACAGTATAAAAGTGCTTAAAGCCAACGCACTTGCAAAGGGTAGGTTAGCGCCGTTTGGCATTAACGCAATTATAGTTGCCGCAACGTTTTCCTTGGCGGCAAAACCGCTTAATACGGCGTAGGCTACGCGCCAATTATTAACGCCCATAGGATAAAACAACGGCAGCGTTAGCTTAGAAATTTGGGCAAGCATACTTTTTTCCGTTGGAACGGGTTTAAAGGTGAACGAAAAATGCGAAAGCAACCACGAAATTATGCAAAATAGCGTTATTGCCGTTACTACCTTTATTATAAACCCTTTTAAATAAAAAAACAACTTTATTTGCGTACCTTTTAATTGCGGCAACGATATGGGTGTAACTTCGGTAAATAAGTTTTCCGCTTTGCCATTAATTAATTTTGCGCCTAATATAGCCGCACCAACGCCTATAAAATACAATAGGCAAATTGCGGGGAACGGATTTTTAAACACGGGCGACAAAAAGGTTAAAAACACGGGCAATTTTGCGCCGCACGGGATAAACGCTAACACGGAAATTGCCCTTTTTTGCGTAGATTTTTCTATAAATCCACGAGTCGTTAAAATTGCAGCCGCAGTACAACCGAACCCAGAAATTATTGAAAAGGCTGCCCTTCCCGATAAATTTACCCTTTCAAATACGCCGTCGGTAACGAAGGCTAAAGCGGACATAATACCGCTTTCGTCAAGCACGATTAATAAAAAGTATAGCACGGTAAGCTGCGGCAAAAAGGACAACACCCCGCCAACGCCGCCGATTAAACCTTCGCATATAAAAGATTGCAAAAGCTCGTTTTGTATAACACCCTTTAAAACGTTTGAAAATTTTTGACAAATTAAAACTTGCAACGCGTCTTTTAGCCTAGCGCCAATCATATACGGGTGAAAGGTTATAAAAAAAGTAAAAACCATTGCAAAAATAAAAAACGCAACGGCGAAATACTTGTTATAAAAAAGCCTTTCCAACCTATTAATTTGCAAATTACCCCCGTAATATGCGTCGTTTAACTGCATTTTTGCATTTTTTTGTGGGAATGGTATTCCACTTGGATTAATTAAAAAATTACGCAATTTAGCATAACTATCAACTACGGGCACGCCTAAAATTTTTGAAAGTTTTTCAATATTTACGCTACCTTTTCTGCGCTTTAAAGCTTTAACTTTCGTTATATAAACTACCGTTTTTTTGTTTAAGGCAAGCAAATTTTTAGTTAAGTTTAAGGAGTTTTTAAGCGTTAACGCGTCTACAACGTTTACTATTATATCGGCGTTTAAAATTTCAGATATTGCCGACTTTTCTTCCATTGAATAGGGTGAAAAGGAATACGCGCCAGGGACGTCGATAAACTCGTTTTCTCCTACCTTCTTTTTTACGGCAAAAGTAGTTACTCCGTGCCAATTACCCGTTTTAAGCTTGCTTTTTGTTAAAGCATTAAAAAGCGTTGTTTTGCCCGCGTTTGGATTTCCTGCTAAAACTACTTTCATTTTTTTACCTCTATTAAATTTGCCAAGTTTTTTCTAAGTCCCACCCGAACCGCGCCACACGATATTAAAACGCCAGAATTAAACAGCGAATAAGCTAATACCGTTACGCTGCTACCCACCGTTATACCCAAAGAATTTAGCCTTTTTTTAGCCGAACCCAATAGGGCAATTTTAGTTATATTTGCACTTTCGCCAACGCGTAAATTAAAAACGGTCATAGTTTAAACTATGACCGTTTTATTATAATAATGATTCAATTTTATAATTTAACTAAAGTAAGCGTTACCTTTTCGCCGTTTACGTTTTGTTCTTTAGTAAAGCCTTCTGCGTTGCCTTCCACAACCGTTTCAGCTAATACGTCGCTTGCAAAGTTTGCCGCCTTTAAAACGGACGCTACCTTGCCGCCTGCCAAATAATAAACGTTAATTCTATCGGTTACTTCAAAGCCCGCTTCCTTTCTCATATTTTGAATTTTAGAAACGAGTTCACGCTCGATACCTTCGTTTATAAGTTCTTCGGTTAAAGTGGTGTTTAACGCCACGGTAACGCCCTTATCAGCCGAAGCTACGAATCCGTTTGCGCTTTCGGTAAAGATTTGTAAATCTTCGTATAAAAGCGTAACGCCTTCGCCTACAATTTCGTAAGAGCCGCCGTTTTTAACCGCTTCTACCACTTCGTTCGCGTTACATTTTGCAAGGAATTGAGATATAACGCCAAGCTTTTTGCCGTATTTAGGTCCTAAAGTTTTAAGCTGAGGCTTTAACTTATAGCTGATATATTTAGAAGCGTCGTCTGCCTTTTTAAGCGATTTAACGTTCAATTCTTCTAAAACGATAGCTTTTTCTTCTTCGGAAAGTTCGATATCGCGTTCGGATACTACTATCATTTCGGAAAGAGGCTGACGGTTTTTAAGGTTGCCCGCGTTACGAGCCGCTCTTCCTATTACTACGATATCCAAAACGCCGTCCATACCTTTTTCAAGCTTTTCGTCGATATAGCTTTCGTCAGCCTTGGGGAAGGAGCAAAGGTGTACCGATTTAGGTTCGTTTTTATAGAAATTGGGAACGAGGTTTTGATACATCATTTCCGCAACGAAAGGCGTGTAAGGTGCGGTGAGTTTTGCAAGAGTAACGAGTACGGTATAAAGGGTGGTATACGCCGCCGCTTTATCTTCCGTCATTTCGCTACCCCAATAACGTTCTCTGCCACGGCGAACGTACCAGTTGGATAATACGTCAACGAAGTCTTGCATTGCCCTTGCACTTTCGGTAATTTCGTAGTTTGCAAGGCAGTTATCAACCAATTTTACAAGGCTGTTCAATTTGGATAAAATCCACTTATCCATAAGGGTGAGCTTGCACTTATTGATATCGTATTTTGCAGGGTTATAACCGTCGATTTGAGCGTATAAAACGTAGAACGCATAGGTATTCCAAAGCGTACCCATATACTTTCTCTGAGTTTCGGAAACGCCTTCTTCGTAGAAACGGGAAGGAAGCCAAGGTGCGGACGAGGTGTAGAAATACCATCTTACGGCATCTGCGCCCTGTTTATCTAAAATGGTCCAAGGGTCTACTACGTTGCCCTTGTGCTTAGACATTTTTATGCCGTTTTTATCGTTTACGTGCCCTAATACTATGCAGTTTTTAAAGGGAGCTTTACCAAATAATATGGTGTTTATAACTAAAAGAGTATAGAACCAACCGCGAGTTTGGTCAACCGCTTCGGATATGAAGTCTGCGGGGAAGGTTTTTTCAAATACGTCTTTATTTTCAAACGGGTAGTGATATTGTGCGAAAGGCATTGAACCGGAGTCGAACCAACAGTCGATAACTTCTGCCGTTCTCTTCATACTGCCGCCACACTTAGAACACTTGCAAGTAAGATTATCTAAATAAGGGCGGTGAAGTTCAATATCTTTATCTGCAGGGATATTACACTTTTCTTTAAGTTCGGATTTACTGCCTATAACTTCTATTTCGCCGCAATCGGGACAAATCCAAACGGGTAAAGGCGTACCCCAATATCTATCACGGGATAGGCCCCAGTCGATAACATTTTCTAAGAAGTTGCCCATTCTGCCGTCTTTAATGGTTTCGGGCATCCAGTTTACCGAGCGGTTAGCAGCAATTATATCCTTTTTAACTTTGGTAACTTCGATAAACCAGCTTGATTTTGCGTAGTACAAAAGCGGAGTATCGCAACGCCAACAATGGGGATAATCGTGTTCGAAAGGCACTACCTTAAATAAAAGTTGGTTTTTTTCAAGTATTTCTAAAATAACTTTATCTGCCTTTTTGGCAAAAAGTCCGCAAACGGAGGGCATTCTTTCGTCAAAACAGCCGCGTTCGTTAATCATTTGAACTACGGGAAGATTATACCGTTTGCCAACCTTATAGTCGTCTTCGCCGAATGCGGGAGCAATGTGAACTACACCCGTGCCGTCGCCCATAGTAACGTAGGTATCGCACACCACGTAATGCGCCTTAGGTACTGCGCTTGCTGGGGATATTCTAACGATTTCTTGAGCAGTTTCGGCAAAGAGGGGTTCGTAACTTAAACCTTCCCATTCTTTACCAAGCTTTTTATCGACGACTTCGTATTCTTCAAAGAACTTTGAAACTAACGCTTCCGCCATTATATAGTTCGTACCATCTACCTTAATTTCAACGTAAGGTTCGTTGGGGTTCATACAGAGTGCAACGTTGGAAGGGAGCGTCCAAGGTGTGGTAGTCCAAGCGAGTATATAACGGTTTTTTTCGCCCTTTACTTTAAAGCGCGCAACTGCCGAATTTTCTTTAACCGATTTATAGCCTTGCGCTACTTCGTGCGAGGAAAGAGCCGTTCCGCAACGGGGACAATAAGGCACGATTTTATGACCTTTATATAAAAGACCTTTTTTGTGCATTTCTTTAATAGCCCACCATTCCGATTCGATATATTTATCGTCGTAAGTTACGTAAGGGTTGTCCATATCCACCCAGTAACCTACTCTGTCCGACATTTTTTCCCATTCGCCCTTATACTTCCAAACGGATTGCTTACATTGCTTTATAAAGGGTTCTATGCCGTAACCTTCGATTTGGGGTTTGCCGTCTATTCCCAAAAGTTTTTCAACTTCTAACTCTACGGGAAGGCCGTGCGTATCCCAGCCCGCTTTTCTTAAAACGTGCTTTCCTTTCATGGTTTGATATCTGGGAATTAAGTCCTTCATAACGCGCGTTAAAATGTGCCCGATATGGGGCTTGCCGTTTGCCGTAGGAGGACCGTCGTAGAAGGAAAATTCTTCGGCGTCTTTGCCGTTTACTTCTACCGACTGTTCAAAAATTTTATTTTGTTTCCAAAATTCGATTACTTCCTTTTCTCTTT
>JAGAMH010000080.1 GCA_017624815.1 Clostridia bacterium | reverse complement strand
GTGTAAATTACACCAAAGACTTTAAACGCATAAAAATACACATTTTAAATGCGTACATATTATAACAAAAAAGGGAAAGTAAGTCAATGCTTTCCCTACGAACGGGCGTTTAAAAGTGACGAACGGGCGTTTTTGCTTAACCTTTAGTATATTAAGCAATAACAAAAATCCTACCCCCTATATTTGCAAGTATAGCTCAAACAAGGTCACGTTGACTGAAGCTTATCATTTTAACGAATTCAAATTAATTCTTTTTTCGTTTTTTTGCAGGTATTATTTCGTACTCTTTAATTATTTTTACATGAACGAACTAAAAAAGAGCGGACTGACCGCTCTTTTTTAGGGTTTGTGGTGTGGAGAGTAGCACAAAACCGTTCTTGAATTAATTTTTAAGGAGTGTTTGAGTACTTATTTATAATTAGGAAAATTTTATTTGCGCTTTTTGTCGTAGGTTTTTTCGTTGAACTTATATTCGTAAATATATTCGCCCGTATTTGCGTTTTGCTTAACTATAATTTCAAAAGCAAAGTCGTTAGCTTCGTCCTTTATTCTGCCTTGAATATATTTTTTGCCGCCCCTTTCCTTTTCTTCAAAGGTGAAGTATTGCCTTTTTCCGTCCTTTAAAATTCCTACGGTTAGCTCGTGCTTGCCGCGTTCGGTTTCGCTTTCAAAGCTCGTTTCTTCTACCTTTTTGCCGTTTTGCCATACCGAATAAACGTATTCTATTTCGTCGTTTTCCTTTTCTTGACCTACGGTTACAAAGTTTTGTCTATCCAATCTTACGGTAAGCTCTATTTCACTTTCGTCGCCTTCCGTTTCGCTTTCGCCTATAACCTCATATTCAACACCATCCATTAATACTACGCCGTTAATGTTGAATTCTTCTTCGTTATCGAACTTGTCGTCCCAATCTTCGTCGCGGTCAACTTGCTTAACCTTGTTATAGTACATTACGTATTCGGTTTTTTCGCCCATAAGGTCGGCATAGCTTACTACCGTTTTATACTCGTAATCCGTTCTGTCAGAAGCAGCTTCGGATATTACAAAATTTTCGCCCGAGAGCATATTTTCGGCAATTGCCATATAACCGTTTACCGCTTCTACGTAAGAAGAATAATCGGGACTGGGAACGTTTTCGCCGCTTACTTGTCCGCTTGCAGCAACCGCAGAAGACTTGTTTAAGTTAGACATTACCGTTGCCGCCGATACTGCAGAATAGGCGTATATATCCTTGGTTTCGGTTAATGCGAACGCGCCGCCATTATCGCCGTTTGAAGAGTTATTGCAAGCCACTAAAGCGCCTGCACCTATAGATAAAGTTGATGCAACCATTATTGCTAATAATGATTTTTTTAACATTGTTTTTCTCCTTTTTGGTTATTATTTGTTTTTGCTTTCACTTATATAACAACCTACCAAACTACTTTGTTGGAAAAATTTTAAAATTTTGCAAAAAAAATTTGCACCGAGCTTTTTTTGCTCGGTGCTTGCGTTATAAATTATTAATCGTCGTCATCGTCGTCTACGCCTAAATAATGCTTTTTAATTCGGTCAAACTCGTCTTCAACTTCGTCTTCTTTGTCGTCGGCTAAATCTTCAAGCTTTTCAAGCTCTTGTCTAAGCGCCGTTCCCGTTAAACTTTCGTCGATTAAAAAATCAATATATAGATAAAAACGGGCGTTATAATCTTTAATCATTTGCAAAGTATCGCCGCCGCGCTTTAAAACTCTTTCAATATCTTCAAGAGCGTCTTCCATATCTTCATAATCGCGCATTTGACGTTTAAGCGTTGAGTATTCGTTTGACTCCTGAATACCGTTTACCGCAGAATCTATTTCCGATTTATTATAATTGTGTTCGCGTTTATATAATTCGTCGTAAGAAAGTTTTACAAGTTTTTTAACGCTTTCGCCCGTTATTTTAGAAACACTTTCGGCAAGTTCGTATTTTGCTGCCGAAACTCCGTAGCTTTTAGCCTTTTCTAAGCTGCCTTGCGCCGTATTTAGCGAACAAGTTACTCCTAACTGGGAAAGTTTGGTATTTATTGCCTTAGTTAGCGTGCCGTAATATTCGCTTTCTTTTTCGGCGGTAGTATCGGCGTATAGGCGCACGTCGTTATTAGTTTTAAAATATCCGCAACGGTTAAAAAGTTCTATTATTTTGGAAACGACTTCTTCTTTATTGCCCGTAAAAGTTTCGCCGTAAACTAAAACTGCGCCTTCTTTGTTTACACCTATAACCTCGGTTACTTCGTCGTTTTCGTTTAAAACTATTTCAACTGCAGGGTTGATATCTAGCGTAATATAGCTTAACGAAAGGGGGGTTGAGCCGTTTTTAACGATTGCAAACAACCACACCGCCAACGAAATTATAATAGCAAACGCCACGACAACTATCGCCGTAATTTTTTTAACATTACCGCCAAAGCTTAAAGAGTTGCCGCCCGTAGTTTGAAGCGCAAGCTCCGGTTCGTTTTGATAAATTCCCAATTCGGAGTACAGATTAAGTTTTAAATCGTTACTGGGTAAAACTTGCTTTTTACCATCTTTTAAAAGTTTTTTCACTTCCTTCATATCCCTTCCTCCTTTATTATTTTTTTCAATTTTTTAAGCGCTTCGTTGTTCTTCCAAGTTACCGTGCCTATAGGCATACCCAACATTGCGGAAACTTCCCTTCTTTTATAGCCCGCCACTTGACAGAGCATTAAAATTTCGTATTCGTCTTCTGATAAGTACTTTTGAGCGATATCAAAGATATACGGCAATTCCGTTTGGTAAGTTCCATATTTATAGCTATCCGCTTCAAAATCTGTAAGTTGTTCGCGGCTATATTTTTTAACGTAGTTTAACGCTGCGTTTTTTGCAATTTTGCAAAGCCACGCAGTAAAATTAGTTCCCGTTTTATAGGAACTTAAATTGGTTACTGCCTTTAAATAGGTTTCTTGTACAATATCTTCCGCCTCGTGCTTGCGTTTTACTACGTATAAGGCGGCAAAATAAACTGCGTTATGGGTATTTTCGTAAATATAGGCGAAAGCCGTTTTATCGCCGTTTAAAAACTTGGCGATTGCCCGCTCTAATTTATCGTTAAACATATAAGTACTCTCCGTTAATTAAACAAACAGATATTAGTTTTTGTTGGTGATTTTTTAAAAAATTAAAATGCGGAGCAAAATTTATTTATTTCGTTCCGCATTTTTTGGTTAATTTATAAAGGTATGATTATTGTTAAAATAAATTTCGCACATGCTATTAACCGCGTTTATAAACTCGGTTTGCTTAGACTGCAAGTTTTCATATTGGCGTATAGTAGTAAAAATCTCTTGATATAACGAGGATACGCTTTCGTCTGAAGGCACGCTCGTTTTAACGTGGTTATATACTTCGGTTGCAACGCCGTATTCGGATACTACGTTTAACTCTACCGAAGCAATAAGCCCTACGCCTTCCATTAAATTGCCCGTTTGCGAATAAGCTGAATTTACCGTTTCAATAGTTAAATCGGGGTTAAAAATATCCGTTTTCGTATGGCATAATCCAAATAAACGAATAATGCTTTTGCTATTCTCATACTCGTTTAAAAAGCTTTGCGCGCAATTTTTAACCGTTTCAATATAGCCTTCTTTTTGCATATAATATGCGGTAAACGCAGTATATTCGGCTATCAATTGAGTATTTCCCGCATTTATAACTTGCTTTAAATTAGAATATTCGTCGCTTTCTTTTACGGCGGGATCTACTTCTACCATTTTAATTATAGCCGCTTTTATAATAGGGTTTACTCCGTCGTCAAAAATAAGTTCTGCGGCAGGGCTTTCTTTAGGCGGCTCTTCAGGCTCTTCAGGTTCTTCGGGCTCTTGAGGCTGTTCGGGTTCTTCGGGCTCTTGAGGCTGTTCAGGTTCTTCGGGCTGTTCGGGTTCTTGCGGTTGTTCTTCGTTTCCGCCTAAATTGCCGCCTTCTTCCTGCGTAGGCGGAGTGGTTGAACCGCTATCTACGGGGCTAAATAGTCCGCATCCGCAAAAAGCGGAAAGGCATAACGCCAAAGTGAACGTGCATAGAGCAATTAAATACTTTTTAAATTTTTTCATTATTTCCCCACTAGTTTATTTTACTTTTTTAAAAACTGCTTAATTTGCTGCATCACTACGCTATCTTGCTCGGTTGCCGCTTTAAAGTCGAAATTATTAAAATAACTTTGTTCGTAATTATCCATAAGCGCAACGTTAAGTTCGTGTAAAAGCTTTTCGGCTTCTACCGTATTATAAGGGTTATGATATTTTTCTTTATCGATAAATTTAGTTACGTTTTTACCTTTTGCCACGTGCGCAACCGACGAAAAGAGTTTTACAACCAAGTCCTTTTCACCGTGAATAAGCAACGCGTTTACTTGGCTTTTTTGTAACGCCTTTACTGCGTTTGCATTGCCGTTACGTCCACAATGCGCTCTGTTTAAAACGCGGAACACGGGATTAAAAAACGGTGCTTTTGCCACGCCTGCAAGCGCCCTTGTAGGTGAAACGGGGGCTGAAATTGCAATAACGCCTTCAACTTTTATTTGGGTCGTTGCACAACATACGGCGTATCCGCCCCAGCTATGCCCCATTAAATACACGGGTTTATCCTTTAAAAACTTATTGTTTTTTGCAAAGTTATAGGCAGCTATAACGCATTCCGTTGCGGCGTAAAAGCCTTTAAGTTTTTTGCCTTCGGAAAGGTTACAACCAAACGAATCCAACGCTAAAACGGCGTGTCCTGCATTTGCCAAAGCGGCTATTTCCGTCATATAAGCGGCGTGTCCAGGGCCCATTCCGTGTTGGAAAATTACCAAGTTTTTACAAAATACCGAAGGTTTTTTACTGTAAATTGCACCCCTTAAAGCTACGCCGTTACATTCCGTTTCAACGGTTTGTTCAACGAGCTTAAAATCTTGAGCGGTAAAATACTTTAATTTGGGGTTTTTATCGTAACGACTGCCAAACGCCGTTTTATAAATAAGCGTGGGCATTATAAAGTATATTAAAACGATTGCCGCCGCCACGGCAATTAATATTACGTGATATATTTCCATAAATTTTCCTTAAAGGCGCGGTGTGATTTTTTATCACGCCGCGCCAAGTTGCATTAAACTAAACTATATATTTGTCGTCGAGTTCGGGCGAAGCGTCTATTTCCGCCTTCTTCTCTTCGTATCCCTTTTTACCAAGGAGCGCAAACGTTGCTTTTTTGCCGTCTTCTACGCCGGGTTGGTTAAAGGTGTTAATGTTTAAAAGCGCGCCCGTATAAGCCGTTTGAAGCTCTAACATAAACATTAACTGACCTAACGTAAACGCGTTTACTTCGGGCATATTAATGGTGTAATTCATTCTACCTGCGCGCATTAAGGCGTAAGCGGTAGCTTTATTTTCGGCTTGGATAAGTTCTTCCATAGTGTGTCCGCCAAGGAAGCCTACGTCGGGAATGTCTTCGCATCCGTGAGCAATAGGCATTGCCGTAGCGTATTTTTGTACGGATATAAAGGTTATAACCTTATCGTAAGGGCCTTCGATATAAAGTTGAACTTGTGAGTGTTGGTCGGTAACGCCAAGGCTCTTTACGGGAGTAGTGCCTGCGTTTACTACCTTTCCGTCGTAATCTACTGCCTTACCTAAAGATTCTGCCCAAAGTTGGCAATACCAGTCGGCAATTAATTTTAAGTTATCCGAATAAGGCATTAACACGTGGATGTTTTTACCTTGATTCATAGTAACGTAATGAAGAGCTGCCAACGCCAAAGCGGGGTTTTTTGCAATGGAAGGCTTGTTGCAAAGTCCGTCCATATAAGCTGCACCAGCAAGCATACCTTTAATATCGATACCCAAAACTGCCGCGGGAAGAAGTCCTACGGGGCAAAGTTCGGAAAATCTTCCACCCACGCCGTCGGGAAGAACGTACTTTTTAAACTTACCGCCAAATGCTTGGTCTATTTTTATAAGGTTGCCGCGGTTTGCGTCGGTAGTGAAAATCATATTTTCAGTTAAATCAACGCCCGCCTTTTGTAAAATATCGGCAATAATTAAATATTGCGTCATAGTTTCCGACGTTGCGCCCGACTTAGAAATAACGTTAAAGCACGTTTTTTCGGGTTCGATAACGTCTAAAAGCGCTTGCATTCTAACGGGGTCTACGTTATCTTCTACGTAGAACTTAGGACCTTTACGCTTTGCGGGGGGAAGTTCGTTATAATGAAGGTGGCATAAAGCGTTAAACGCCATTAAAGGGCCTAACGCACTTCCGCCAATACCCAATACAACGAAGTATTTAAACTTTTTTCTTATACTTTTTGCCGTTGCCAAAATGTCGGCAACAATTTCGTTTTGATTGTAGGGAAGTTCCGTCCAACCCATAAAGAGTTCGTCTTTACCCCTATTTTCCGCAACGTATTTAAACGCGCTTGCCGCCTTGGAATTTAAGGCTTTAAGCTCGGAATCCTTTATACCTTTTTCGCCCAAAAATTTGGACATCATATTATTGTAATCTACGCTAACGCGCATTGAATTGCGCCATTCTTTAGTTTTATACGCCATTTATAGCCTCCGAATTTTTGTTAAGCCCGAAAATATCGGTATTATACTATATATTATAAAACATATTCCCTTTTTAGTCAATAACACTAAACAAGTTTCTTAATTGTGATTTTTTAACTTTTTATTTGATAATACTTGATTAAACGTTCGTTTGTATGCTATAATATAAATATGCATAATTTTTTAACGGGCGACCAACTTAACGCCAACATTAAAATTAGAAAGTGGTTTTTAAAGGAAACGAGACAAGTTTACGTTTTGACGGGCTACGCGGGCACGGGAAAAACTACCCTTTTAAAGCACGTCGTTTTAAACACGCTAAAATTGAAACCTAACGAAACGGTAGCTTTCGTTACGCCAACGGGCAAGGCGGCAACCGTTTTAATTAAGTCTGGGGTAGAAGCTTGCACCCTCCACCACCTTATATATCAATCGAGTTTGGAAGACGTTGAACTTAATTTTAATGGTAAAACGGTAAAAACGCAAAAACTAATTTTTAAACGCCGAAAGAGCATTGACAAAAATATTAAGCTTATAGTTTTGGACGAAGCTTCTATGGTTTCCGACGACGTTATTTTTGATATTTTAAAATTCGGCGTTAAAGTGCTTTTGTGTGGCGACAACGCACAGCTTCCGCCCGTAGAAGGCGTGAACACCTTTTTAAAAACGCCCGACTATTGCCTTACTAACATAGTAAGACAGCAAAGCGACAACCCCATAATTTCCATAGCACAACGTGCACGCGAAGGTTTGCCTATTGATTACGGTAATTACGGCGATAAAGTTTTCGTATTAGATAAACGCACCTTTTACGGAGAAAGGCGAAAACAACTTTTAATGAAGGCGCAACAAATTATTTGCGGAACGAACAAAACGAGAGCGGCAATCAACGAAGAAATGCGCGAATATTTAGGCCGCGGAGCTTTGCCCGAAAGCGGCGAAAAACTTATATGTACGCAAAATAACTGGGAAACTTTCGTAGACGAAGATATGCGCTTTAACCTTGTAAACGGCATTATAGGCGAAGCATTCGACCCCGTTTACGACGAGGTGAACGGCTTGGGGTTTATGCAGTTTAAAGCCGACTTTTTAAACGATTTTTGCCCTGAAGTTATCCCCTTTGATTTGGGTATTTTTACTAGAGGCGAATACAATTTTAAGCACGGCGAATATTTTGAAAAGTTTGATAAAAACGGTGAAGCGGTAGGTGCGTTTACGCCAAATAGATTTGAATACGGTTATTGCATATCTTGCCATAAGGCTCAAGGCAGCGAGTTTGAAACGGCAATAGTTTTTGACGAAAGCTTTGCTTTTAGAGAAGATAAAAACCGTTGGCTATATACCGCAATTACCAGAGCAAAAAACAAGCTAATAATAATAAAATAGCAAATTGCCCCGATAATATGGCAAAACCAAGCCCCCGAAGGTATCGCCTTCGGGGGCTTGGTTTAATTGATATTTACGTTGTTTTTTTGTGGCGTTTAAACTTTTTCGGCAAAAGATAGAATAAGTTTTGCAATATCCAAAGCCGTTTTAGTGCCGCATTTTGCCGCGCCTAGCTCGCAAATTTCTTGCACTTGCACCCTATTTTCAACGCCGTTTACTTTAACTTGGCACTTATCTTTTACGGCGTATTTTACCGTTTTTACAATTTCAGAATCGTTACTAAGCCCGTAATAACCCGACGACGTTACTATATAATTCACACCGCAATCGGCGGCGAGCGAGCACGTTTTTGTAATTTCAGTTTCGGTTAATAAGGGGGCTTCTAAATTTATTCTTATAGCTTTATTTTTAGCGGCCTTTTTCAGTTTTTTAAACTCTCGCTTAACCGTGCCCCAACTTGCGTTTTTAATATGGAACACGGGTGCTGTTACTTCCACCTCGTCTGCACCGTCGCGAATGGCTTTTTTAACCGACGCGCACTTAATTTCAGTAGTTTCTCCGCCGTGAAGGTGAGATATTATTGCAATTATTGCGCACTTTTTGTTTTGGCTTAACGCCGATTTGCACCATTTAACGGCGCATGGTAAAAGGCAAATTGCGCCCAACTTTAAGTCGTTAGCAGAAAAAATAAGCCGTTTTAAAGAATTGCTTTCGTAAGTTAGCGCCGTTAAGTCAAGCTCTAATTTCAATAAAAAATTTTGCGCTTCCTTTAATTTTTTTTGCCGTTTAAATTCGTCGAACTGTGCAAGCTCCTCTTCGCCTAAAGTTATAGTTTGAACGTTTTCGTTTTGCATATTTACCGCCTTTATAGCCAAAATAATTTTAATTTTTACAATATTTTACCAAAAAAAAGTAATACACTTGGACTATGAATTTTATTGGTTTATTTTATTTATTCCTACTTTTTTTAATAAGTTTTGCCGCCGTACATATTTTTAAACTCGCCTATTACGGCTTTCTGAGTTTTAAGAAAAAACCGCCCGAGCCTTCTTCTCCACAAAAAAAGATTAAAGAGCCGCAACCCGTTTATTATATCGTTGAAAAAAAGAGGGCTAAAAAAGCAAGCTATTCCGAGCCGAAAGAAATTACTTTTAAATAAAAAAAGGGGCAACAACCTACTTAATTTAGGTTATTGCCCTTTAAATTTTTTATATACAGTTAATCTTCGTATTTTGAAAGATTTTTCCCGTCTTCCCAAAGACGTTCTAAACGATAAAAATCGCGTTCTTCGTCGTTAAAAATATGCACGATTACGTCTTCGTAGTCTAAAACTGCCCATCTGCCTTCTTTAACACCGTCGGCGCGGCGGGGAATTAAACCGAATTCCTTTTCCATTTTTTCGTCTAAATTTTCTGCGGCGGCTTTTACTTGCGTGGTAGATCTTCCACCGGCAATTATAAAGTAATCGCAAAGGCTGGTTTTATCGGATACTTCTATATAAACGATATTTTGCGCCTTTTTTGAAGATAATATTTTACATATTGATAAAGTTTTTTCTAAGCTCGTCATGTTATTCTCCTATTAAAAAATTATACGCAAGCTGCGTAAGCTCGTATATCGGTTTTCCCGTTGAGCGTAAATATTCTATTTGGTGGTAAAGCGCTTCTTTTAAGCACTTAGTTAAATCGGTTGAAAAAGTGTTTCTAAGTTGTTGCACTCCGTTAAAATTTCTGTCTTCTTCAAGCATGTCTGCAAGGAAAATAAGCTTTTCTAAATCGGACATATCGGGGCGCGCACTCGTATGGTATTTTATTGCCGCAATCACGTTTTCGTCGTCCACTTTAAAGTAATTAGCCGCCATATATGCGCCGCTGAATTGATGAATTACCGGTTCGGGGACGCCGTTTGGCAAAGTAAAACCTTGTAAAATTTCGCTATCTAAATCTACGTATTTTGCACAGTCGTGCAATGCTGCCGCAGTTAAAACGGTTAGCTCTGACAAATTAATTCTCGATGCGTTTTTAACGGCTAATAAAGCAACCCTTACGGTGTGTTGCCAACGCTTTTTTGATAAAAAGTTTTTAACTTTAACAAGGTTAGGTTGCAAATATACGGCGTTTTCGGTTAGGTAGTTTTCCACAGCTTTAGGCAGGAATTTACTAATATCTTCGCCCAACGCGGCAAGCGTTCTAACTTCGGTGGAAGATACTTTTTTGCCAACGTAATTAAAATCGTATAAAGGCGCGTTAAATAACTTTTTAAAATTTTCTTTAACCGTTTTAAACTGAAGGCTATCTTCCCTAGCACACGCTGCGAGCGTAACCGACTTTAAAATTCGTTCGGGATGTTTCCACTTGGGAAAATATTCTAACATATCCGCGCCGACTATAAAAATGAGCTCGTCGTTTGGATAAAGTTTTTTAAAATGTTCGCAAGTTTTATACGAATAACTTACGCCCTGGCTTTTAATTTCGTAATCGCTTACGATAACTTTTTCAACGTTTTCAAAAGCCAGTTTGCAAGCGGTTAACCTATGTTGTTCGCTTGCAGAGAGTTTACCCGTTTTATGCGGTGATACGCGCGTGGGGACGACGATAACTTTATCTAAATTTAAGCTGTTTATCGCCGCTTTTACTAAATTGATATGCTCGTTGTGAACGGGGTTGAACGCCCCGCCGAATATTGCTATTTTCATAAATACCGTTTATTTTTAATGCAATTTGGCAAAAATTAATTTATGAGAAGAATTAATTTACCGCTTATTACCGACGTTATTTTTACGCTATTTTGTACCTTTTTAATTACTTTCACCGCCGCAAGATTTTATTTAAAAAGTGCGTTTTGGGGGCTTTTTTTAGCAATACCCGTTTCGCTACTCGCCGCACTTTTGGCTTTTGTTTACATAAGCAGAAAACAGCAAAAAAAATTTAACCTTAGCTCGGCGGATAGAGAAAAACGGTTACTTGCCGCGCATTTATCGCTAATTAGCCAAGATAATTTAAACGCTTTGTTTTTAAAGCTTTTTAAAAACGATATAATAGCCAAAAACGGAGAATTGATATACGGCGGCAAAAAGGTAGTTATTTTGTTTTCATTTAAGCCCGTAAGTATTGACGACGCCGCAAAAACAATAAAAGAACATGGCAAAAATATTTGCGTATATTGTAACGCTTTAGACGAGGAAGCAGCGCCACTTTTTAAACAATTGGGCGTGGAATATACCCAAATTAACGGCGTTTACGACCTTTTGAAAAACGCAAATCTATTGCCCGAAAAGTACCTTTACGACGATAAAAAACGCCTAAATATTTTTAATAGAATTTCCTCGCGTTTTAATAAAAAACTGTGCTTGCCACTATTTTGGTCGGGCTTAGGCTTAACTCTTTTTAGCTACTTTACCTTTTTCCCCGTTTACTACGTTATAAGCGGCGGAATTTTATTAACGCTTTCTTGTACGGCGCTAATTTTTGGCAAAAAGCAAAACTAAATTTCGATATGTTTAAAGTTTTTGCGTGAAGATTTACGGTATAAAACCGCCTTTCTTCCTATAACTATAACGCATTCTGCACCCAACAAAGCGGCTAAATTTCTGCCGAGTTGGTCGGGAGTTCCGTCTGCATTTTCAAGAATATGAATTTTAATAAGTTCCCTTGCTTCTAAACAATCGGAAAAGGATTTAAGCATATTTTCGCCTATGCCTTCCTTTCCAACCTGTCCGATAGGATCTAAGTTTGCGGCAAGGGATTTTAATTTACTGCGTTGTTTTGAAGTTAACATAATTTTTTCCTTTTTATATTTTAGGTGCAATAGCGCGTTTAGTTGACAAAGTCGAATTCTACGTCGCCGACTATTACCGTATCTTTTTCTTTAATTCCCATTGCGCGGAGTTTGGCAATAACGCCCTTTTCACGCAAGATTTTTTGGAAGTACGCCATGGAGTCGGGATCGTTTAAAGCAACGTTTCGGCACAACATATCCACGAGCGAACCAACTACGACGTACGCGTCGCCATCCATGTAAATATCGTAATCTAAGTTTCCGTCTTTGCGGTAAGTAAAGCTTTCGTCAACTTCCATGCGCTGAACGGGGGGAAGTTCTTTTAACTTTTCAAAAAGGCATTTTACCAAGTCTTCTAACCCTTCTCCGCTAACTGCCGTTACGGGGAATATTTTATAGCGGCGGCAATACTTCTTTTTAAACGCCTTAATATTTTCTTCCGCGCCGTAAACGTCGCATTTATTAAGAGCTATAACTTGGGGTAAAGCCGCTAGTTTTTTAGAATAGCCTTTAAGTTCTTTGTTGATTTTTATAAAGTCTTCTATAGGATCTCTGCCTTCGCAACCGGAAATATCAACGACGTGCAAAAGCATGCGGGTGCGTTCTATATGGCGCAAAAAGTCGTGACCTAAGCCCGCGCCGTCCGCCGCGCCTTCTATAAGACCGGGGATATCCGCCGCAACGAAGGAATTATCGTAATACTTTACAACGCCCAAATTGGGGGAAAGGGTGGTAAAGTGGTAGTTTGCAATTTTGGGACGAGCCGCCGAAATTTTAGAAAGCGTGGTACTTTTTCCAACGTTGGGAAAACCTATAATACCCACGTCCGCTATTACTTTAAGTTCTAAAACTAGGGTATGAATTTCGGTTTTTTCGCCCTTTTGCGCGAAGTTGGGGGCATGTCTTCTTGCCGTAGTAAAACGGACGTTACCCTTGCCTCCCCTACCGCCTTCGGCAATTAATTTTTTATCGTCGGGGCTGAATATATCGCATATAACCGCGCCCGTTTCGTAGTCTTTTACCACCGTACCAACGGGCACTTTTATAATCATATCCGCGCCGCCTTTGCCAAAACATTGGTTAGTGCCGCCGCGTTCGCCGTTGCCCGCAACGTACTTGCTTTTAAAACGGAAGGACAAAAGGTCGGTCATGCTTCTATCCGCTACGATATACACGTCGCCGCCCTTGCCGCCGTCGCCGCCGTCCGGTCCGCACGCAGGTTTTCCCTTATAAGCTTTAAAGGAATTCATGCCGTCGCCACCGTCGCCCGATTTAATTGTTATTCTTACTTTGTCTGTAAATACGTTTTTATCTATCATAATTATTTAAGCCGTTCAATTAGTTTTTTACAAAACTCCTCGTTATTTTTACAATCGTTTATTAAAGAGTAAATTTCTTCGCAAGTTATTTTATCGTTTATTGCTTCCTTTACTTTATTTACCGCACGCATTTGACATGCCGTAAAAAGAGCGTTGTCCATTCTCATTCCCGAATTTGCAAAATCTAATACGGGAAAAAACTCGCCGTCTAAATAGTGTAAAGCTAACGTAATATGCGCATTGGAAACCGCCGTAAATTGGCGATAAACGTAATCGTCTATAGGGTCGCCCGTTTGGGTAGTTACAGTTGCCACGATAGTAAGCGCGCCCTTTTCCACTTTGCGAGCGGAAGCAAAAAACTTTTTAGCTTCCATTAACGCATCAACGTTAATTTCCCCCATTGCGCTTTTAGTTACGTTTATAAAGGCGTTGTGCGACTGAACTAAATTGTTTAATCCGTCGCATAATATTACCACTTCTTTGCCCATTTCTACCAAGCGTTTTGCGCGCTCTAAGGTATATTCTACCAAAAAGGCGTTTTCAGCGCCGCTTGTATCGAAGGAAGAGCTCACCGTTTCCACTCCAGTTACCGTGCGTTTAAAATCGGCGATATCTTCGGGGCGTCCACCTATTAATAAAGCGTAAATTTTTACGTCTCTATTGCACTTTAAAAGGGCGGTTGCTATCTTTTTTAATAGGGTTGTTTTTCCCGTTTGTTCGGGCGCGGCAATAATCGTTCTTTGACCTACTCCCAAGGGGGTAAAAAAGTCGATTAACCTTAAAGTATTATCGTTTGAACCGCTACTCATCTCGTATTTTTCATTGCAATAATACACGGGTAAATCGTCGAATTTTTCACGTTCGCAACGAAGCTGAGGTCTATCGTCGTTTACACTTATAACCGAGCTAACTTCTAAAGCCGTTTTGTTTTTGTTTAGGTCTAATACGCAAGTTAAAACGTCGCCGTAGCACAATTTAAATTCGTTTACTAAATCGTTAGAAAAAGCTACGTGGCAAACGTTTTTTTCTATAATCGTTTTAAAAAAGTAGCCGCCGTTTAATTTTACGAGTATTCCTTTATAACCTTTATTTTCGCCTTCGTTAGAGCATACGGCGAAAATCTGTTTTTCCATTTCAACTTGCTCACCGCTAGATAAAGCCCTGCAAAATTTTACTTCGTTTACTATATCTGCGTCGTACTTCTTAGACTTAGGGGGTGCACCTCTTTTTGAAAGGGGAACGGGCGCAATTTTATTTTGAGCTAAATCTAAAATATAGTTAATTAGCAGTTCTTTTTTCATATCGGTAGGGCGGTGAACGCCTACGTAGCGGCCAACCTGTCTTATTTCGTGTAAGTTTTTGCCGTCTAAAACGGCTCTTATTTTTTCTAAACGCGCTTGTAAATTAATTCCCGACATACTATTTCACCCTATTTATCACTATAATTTGAGTACTTTCGCCGTTTAAATCGTCTCGCAAAATTTCCACTTCACCGTCTACGGTAGTTATTTGTGTATCGTCTTCGAAAAGTTCTAAAAATTCGTCTACCCTATCGATATCTATTTTTAGCGATTTGGTTTTATAGTGCATGGGAATTACGATATCGGGCATAATTCTATCCACGTATTCCTTTGCCATTTGCGCGTCGATAGTATACGTGCCGCCAACGGGAATAAGCAAAACGTTTACGGGTAAAATATTTTCGATAAGTTCGCTTGAACACGCTTCGCCTAAATCGCCCAAGTGGCAAACGTCGATACCGTCCATGCGGAATTTGAATATTATGTTTTCTCCTCTTTTTTTGCCGCGAGTTTCGTCGTGAAAACTCTTTATAGAGCTTATTTCCACGCCGGGTAAATCGTAGCTGCATTCCTTATCTAAAATTATGGGAGTTCCCGCCACTTCCGCCTTATTGTCGTGGTCATAGTGCCCGTGAGATATGGTAACTGCGTCCGCCGCTACGGGAGGGAGCTCGTATCCTATAGCCTTATCGTACGGGTCGCACACTACGGAAGTGCCCGTGCTTTCTGTAAGTTTAAAACAAGAATGACCTAAATATTCAATCTTCATAATTTCTCCTGTGTATTAAAAATCGCAAAAAGCGTTAGTTTTATTTTTTCGTTTGAATAGTCGTTAACGTAATTAAGCTGCAATTTATAGCCGTTTTTAAGCGGCGTTTTTTCTACGCTTTCCGTAAACACGTTATATCCGCCGTTTAGCCCTTGAGTTATTATTTTGCAGGGCGTTGTTTTGCCTTCTATAAACAACAAATCTACGTTTACTTCTCCACGACGCTTTTGCACAACTTTATCTTCTTCAATTAAAAGTACGCTATCGTCGTTTTGTATTTTATATAAAATTTGACGGGCGCCGTTTACCGTTAAAAATTCCGCGTTGCATTTAAGCTCGTCTTGCCAACCTTCGCCCACCGTTTTTATTATAATTTTACATTGCATATTTTAAAAATTTATCTTCTCCGTGAAAATATTGCAATAAGCCGCACGAATACGTTTATTATATTTACGTATAGTGCGCAAGCCGAATCTATTGCCGAATCGAGCGTTTTTTCTCGGCGAGACGCCGCGGATATATTAAAGCCGATATAGCAGCAAAAAAGTATTACTATTACCCAATCTATTAGGTTATTGACGCCCCAATATACCCCGCCTATCGGCACGAATATAGTAACTATTTGATATAAAAGGGCTATTATTAAAGCTATTGAAATTACCGTGTATATCGAATAAAATACTTTGGGATATACTATTGCCAACACGCCGAATATAACCGTTAAAAACGTAGTAACTAAAAACGCAGAGCGGACGGCGGAAAAACTTGCTTGCGGAACTATTAAAGAAAGCAACATTCCAAGCGGCAATACAACTAAAAGATAGCCGATAAAGCTGAGCGCTGGTTTAGTGCTAAAAACGTTTAATAATACCCCGCCTAACGCGCCCACGAAGTAAATTATAAAAAATACCACGGGGTTAATTTGTCTTATTTGGTCGGCGAAAAATATTACTTCTATCGCGTTTATTAAAAAGCCGAAAAACAGCGTTGCCGCAATAGTTAAATAATAGGTTTTATCGCTTATAATTCTTTCGTTTACGTTTCGTTTAGATTTTATAATGTTATTCATATATATTATTTTTTGCCGTTAGCCGCAATATATACCGCAACTATTTCAAATTTATTACCGTTATATCTTTTCCTGTAAAGCTGTTTGCCTTGCCATCTTCAAAAAGGTCTTTGCCTTCTTTTAACACGGCTTTTAATTTATTTTCGTCGCCACTATCAAGGGCGTTTTTAAACTGCGTTAAAGATTCAATTAAAAGTTCGGTTTTTTGCAATAGGTTTTCTTTATTTAAAAGGTATAGTTCAGACCAAATATGTTCGTCTACGCCGGCAATTCTCGTCATATCCTGAAAGCTTCCACCCGTAAAGCCCAAACAACTTTCAATCTCTTCGTTTTTAACGTAGGCGTTAGAAACAACGTGGGCAAGTTGCGATGTGTAAGCTATTTTTTTATCGTGAACTTCGGCAGAACATTCCACTATCCTTTTAAAGTTCATATCCTTTACTAATTTTTTAATAACGTTAAGCGCGTTTTTATCGGTGTTTTCGTCGCTACAAATTATCATGCTCGCATTGGAAAATAGAGTTGATTCGGCGTTGTATATGCCCGAAACTTCTTTACCTGCCATAGGGTGAGTACCAACGTAGTAAAAGTTGCGAACGCATTCATTTACCTTTGAAAGTATTGCGCCTTTTACACCGCAAATATCAGAAACGATCGCACCGTTTTTAAAGGGTGTTTTAGTAATAAAATCAACGGTGTTATTAGGGGGAAGTGCAACGAAGATAACGTCGTATTCTTTAAAATCGGTGGCAACGCCGTCGATAACTCCGTTTTGTAAAGCGTAGTTTATAGGGGCTTGCGAACGGTTGTAACCGTATACTTTATAGCCCGCCTTTTTTAACGCCATACAAATTGAACCGCCTATTAAACCTAAACCAACTACGCAAACCTTCATAAAAATTGCCCCTAACTTGTTTAATAACCTATTTCGGCTTTCTAATTATAGCATAAAACTTTATTTTTGTACAATATTTTAAGGCTATTTTTTAAATTTATAAAAAATGTTTTACGGCAAGTTTACCATATTTTTTTATCAAATGTAAAAAAACGCCTTTTAGCGTTTGACATTAAGTAAATTATTATTTATAATAATAATCGTTAAAAAAATATTTATTTGAAGGAGTTTATATTTATGAACAAGATGTCCGTTAAAGACCTTAAAGATCTTAAAGGCAAAAAAGTTTTGGTTCGTTGCGATTTTAACGTACCTATGAAAGACGGTAAAATTACCGACGAAAACAGAATTATCGGCGCTCTCCCCACCATTAAATACCTTTTAGAAAACGGCGCAAAGGTTACCCTTTGCTCGCATATGGGCAAACCCCACTCCATCTTCTCTTCTGAAGTAAAGCTTAACAAAAAGGATAAAAAGAAGGTTGACGCAGGCGAAACTACTGCAGAAGCTATTATTGCTAAGGCTTTAAAAGATGAACCTAAAAAGCTTACCCTTGCTCCCGTAGCGGCAAGACTTAACGAACTTTTAGGCGGAAAAGTTACGTTTGCAACCGACGTTATCGGCGCAGACGCAAAAGCTAAACGCGACGCTTTAAAAGAAGGCGAAGCCGTTTTAATTGAAAACTTAAGATTCCATTGGGAAGAAGAAAAGAAGGACGAAGGTTTCTGCAAAGAACTTGCTTACGACGCAGAAATTTACGTTAACGACGCGTTTGGTACTGCTCACCGTTCGCACGCTTCTACCGCAGCTATCGTTGAATACGGTATCGTAAAAACTGCAGTTTGCGGATTCTTAATTGAAAAAGAACTTGAAGTTATGGCAGACACCCTTGAAAATCCCGCTCGTCCCTTCGTTGCTATTTTAGGCGGCGCTAAGGTTGCAGACAAACTTAACGTTATTAACAACCTTTTAGAAAAATGCGATACGCTTATTATCGGCGGCGGCATGGCTTACACCTTCCTTAAAGCTAAGGGTTACGAAGTAGGCACTTCCCTTTTAGACGAAGAAAAAATTGCTTATTGCCAAGAAATGATCGCTAAGGCAGAAGCTGCTGGAAAGCAACTTTTATTACCTATCGACACGGTAGTTACCAAAGAATTCCCCAACCCTATCGACGCTGAAATCGAAACGGAAATCGTTGCTTCTAACGCTATCCCCGCAGACAAAATGGGTATGGATATCGGTCCTAAAACTCGCGAACTTTACGCAAACGCAGTTAAAGCTGCAAAGGCAGTTATTTGGAACGGACCTATGGGCGTATTTGAAAACCCCACCCTTGCAAAAGGTACTATTGCGGTAGCTGAAGCACTTGCAAGCGTTTACGGAAACTGCACCACCATTATCGGCGGCGGCGACAGCGCGGCAGCAGTTCAACAACTTGGCTACGCAGACAAGATGACTCACATTTCTACCGGCGGCGGCGCTTCGTTAGAACTTTTCGAAGGTAAAGTTTTACCCGGTATCGCTTGTCTTAACGAAAAGAACTAATTATAAATACACGGGCGGGCGAAATCGCTCGCCCTAAAATATAAGATTAATTACGGAGAATACATTATGAGAAAACCCTTTATTGCAGGAAACTGGAAAATGAATATGACTGCGGCAACCGGCGCGGCATTAATTAAAGAACTTGCACCCTTAGTTGCAAACGCAAACTGCGACGTTGCTCTTTGCGTACCCGCAATTTTAATTCCCGCTATGACCGAAGCAGCTAAAGGCACTAATATTAAAATCGGTGCGGAAAATATCCATTGGGCGGCTAGCGGCGCTTATACTGGAGAAATTTCTGCAGATATGCTTAAAGAATACGGCGTTGAATACGCAATTATTGGCCACAGCGAAAGAAGACAATACTTTGGCGAAACGGACGAAATGGTTAACAAACGCACTTTAACGGCACTTGCAAACGGAATTACCCCCATAGTATGCGTTGGTGAAACGCTTGAAGAACGCGAAGGCGGCGTCACCGAAAAGGTGCTTGATAAGCAACTTGAAATAGGTCTTAAAGACGTTGAAGACGTTGCTAAAATAGTTATTGCTTACGAACCCGTTTGGGCTATCGGCACGGGCAAAACGGCTACCGACGAACAAGCACAAGAAACGATTGCTTACATTAGAAAGAAGATTGGCGAAATTTTCTGCCCTAAATGCGCTGAAAAGGTAGTTATTCAATACGGCGGTTCTATGAACGCTAAAAACTGCAAAGGTCTTATGGCTCAACCTGATATCGACGGCGGTTTAATTGGCGGAGCTTCGTTAAAGCTTGACTTTGCAACCATTGTTAATTTTGATAAATAATAAATTTATTAAATAGAAAAACAGCGGAACGCAAATGCGTTCCGCTGTTTTATTTTGCAAATAAATTACGGTTGAGGAATTTCCACCGTAGCTTTTACGCCGTAGTGGTCGGAATAATACAAACCGTCTTCCGTTTTATCTCTACAAATTTTAAAAGTTAAAGGAATAATTTCTTCGCTTACGAAACAGAAATCGATAGATTCTTTAGCCGTTTCTCCGTATGCGCCCCAATTATGATAGGTCGTGCCGAAATCGGCAGTATCGCTTAAAAGCTGGCAATCTAACATTTTTTCGTAAATAGCTTGATAACATTCACTATCGGCAACGTCGTTAAAGTCGCCCGCAATAAATTTAGGATAATTATTTTCGCTTGCCCTATCAAGTATTAAATTTATACCGTTTACGCGCGCTTCTTTTACTTGATGGTCTAGGTGAACGTTATAAACGTCGAGGTATATTCCCGTGTCTTTTTGTTTAAGCAATACGTTTACGCATATGCGGTAATAACTTGCGCCCCAACCTTTAGACATTACGTCGGGCGTTTCCGAAAGCCAAAACATGGACTTTGATTGAAGTTCGAATTTAGATTTATCAAAGGCTATTGCCAAGCCTTCGCTGCCTGCGCCTTCACGCTCGTAGTGAACTATTTGATATTTTTCCGCCAAGCCCGTACTTAAATATTCGTATTGTTCGGTGGTTACTTCTTGCATAGTGATAACGTCAGCTTCCATAGCTTTTAAATACTTAACCATATTCGCCTTGCGGTTATTCCAAGAATAAGTGCCCGTATCCCCTACCGTTCTTATGTTATAACTCATTAAGTTAAATTCAACGTAAGTAGGTTCTTTATTGCCTTCCGGTTCTTTTTCACCACATGCGCAAAACGCAGCCACGGTAAAAAGCGTTAACGCCGAAACTAATAAAACTAAAAATTTTTTAAAAAGCTTTTTCATTTTATTCCCCTTTAAATTTTACTTATATATATTATAAAACAAAAAAGCCGTTTTTCAATAGAAAAAACAAAAGTTATTATATTTTTATTAAAATTTTACAATTATTTATTAAATACGAATAGTAATTATCGCCTTTTACGCTTGCTAAAAACGCACGATTATTATATAATAATAAGGAAATTAAATTAACGATAGAGGTAAAAATTTTATGAAAAAACCTTACGCAATTATTATTATGGACGGCTACGGTCTTGCCGAAAAAGGCAAAGGCAACGCTATATCCATTGACGGTAGCAAAAACGTAAACGAATTAATTAAAAATTACCCTTCTGCCACTTTAGGCGCAAGCGGAATGAGTGTTGGGCTTCCCGACGGGCAAATGGGCAACAGCGAAGTTGGCCACCTTAACATGGGCGCAGGCAGAATAGTTTATCAAGACTTAACTAAAATTACCAAAGCTATACAAGACGGAGATTTTTTCACTAACCCCGCGCTTGTAAAAGCTATGGATAACGCAAAAAACAACGGCAAAAAATTGCACCTTTACGGACTTATGTCCGACGGCGGCGTTCACAGCCACTTTACCCATCTTGTAGCACTTTTAAAAATGGCTAAAGAACGCGGTTTAGATACGGCTTACGTTCATTGCTTTATGGACGGCAGAGACGTTTCCCCCACATCAGGCGCAGGTTTTATTAAAGATTTACAGTCTGAAATGAAGGCTTTAAACTTTGGTAAGGTTGCATCCGTTTGCGGAAGATATTACGCAATGGATAGAGATAACAACTGGGACAGAGTGGAAAAAGCTTACGATATGCTTACCTTAGGCACGGGCGTTAAGTGCGAAGACCCCGCAAAAGCCGTTGAAGAAAGCTATGAACAGGGCGTAACCGACGAATTTATAGTACCCACTAAAGTTTACGAAAACGGAAACCCCGTAGGACTTTTAGAAGAGGGCGATTCGGTTATTTGCTTTAACTTCCGCCCCGATAGAGCAAGACAAATTACCAGAGCCGTTTCTCAAGAGCAATTTATCGTACCCAAAGGCACGGCGTTTGAAAGAAAAACGGGCTTTTTGCACCCCACCTACGTTTGCTTTACCGTTTACGACGCGGCGTTTGAAGGCGTTGAAATTGCCTTCCCTAAAACGAGCATGGAAAACACTTTGGGCGAATACCTTGCAAAACTTGGCAAAAAGCAACTTAGAATTGCCGAAACGGAAAAATACGCGCACGTTACGTTCTTCTTTAACGGCGGCGTAGAAACTCCCAACGAAAACGAAGTGAGAGATTTAATACCTTCACCCAAGGTTGCAACGTACGATTTACAACCCGAAATGAGCGCACCCGAAGTTACCGAAAAGGTTTTAGAAGAGCTTGCAACGGGCGAATTCGACGTTATTATTTTAAACTACGCAAACTGCGATATGGTTGGACATACCGGCGTTATTGATGCTGCCGTTAAAGCAGTAAACACCGTTGACGGTTGCGTTAAAAAGGTAACCGATAAAATTCTTGAAATGGGCGGCGCAGCTCTTCTTACCGCCGACCACGGCAACGCAGATAAGCTTTTATCGGAAGACGGCTCTCCCTTTACCGCACACACCACCAACCCCGTTCCCGTAGTTTTAGTATCTAACGAACTTAAAAATGCTAAATTAAGAGAAGACGGCGTTTTGGCAGACCTTGCACCCACTCTTTTAACGGTTATGGGCTTACCCGTACCCCAAGAAATGACGGGAAAAAGCCTTATTAAATAACGTTAATTGCCACATATTACGGCACTAATTAAAAATCACCCGAATAGTTTCGGGTGATTTTTTACGTTAAAATTTTGCAGATTACGGCAGCTGATTGTTTAATGCAAAAATCGCGCAATATAATTAACGGATTTTAAATATTATTTTTAACGCGCTTTTAATTGCAAAAAACGCTTTACGGGATTATAATATAAACGGTATGATTTTTGGCGAAAACTTTTTTAAAAAACCCATAGTTGTTTGCTTGGGTGCAATACTTTGTTGCGTGCTTTGGGGCAGCGCTTTTCCTTGCGTTAAAATAGGGTATAGCCTTTTTAACGTAAATACGGGGCACGTGCCTTCAGTAATACTGTTTGCAGGGCTAAGATTTACGCTTGCCGGCGTTATGGTTCTTATTTTTGCGGGGGCGGCTCAACGAAAAATCCCCTTACCTAAAAAGCAAAACGTTTGGCGCATTTTAGTTTTATGTTTATTTCAAACGATAGGGCAATACGTTTTCTTTTATATTGGGCTTGCAAACACCACGGGCGTTAAGTCTGCCGTGTTAAACGGTTTGGGCGTATTTTTTACCATACTTTCCGCCTGCTTTATTTTTAGAACGGAAAAGTTTAACTTAATAAAACTTTTAGGCTGTATTTTAGGTTTTGGCGGCGTTATTTTAATTAATTTAGGGGGCGACTTTTCTTTTACGTTTACCCTTCAAGGCGAAGGAGCTATTATACTTTCGGGTATTTCTTCGGCAATAGCTGCGGGATTCGTTAAAATTTTTTCCAAGCACGAAAACACTTCTACGCTTTGCGGTTGGCAATTTTTTATTGGCGGAAGCGTTTTAATTATTGTAGGTTTAAGCTTTGGCGGAACGGTTGACCCGCAATCGGCTTTAAGCTTTTTAATGCTTTTGTACCTTGCTTTTATCTCGTCGTTTGCCTTTACCCTTCAAGGTTACTTAGTTAAATACAACCCCATTTCGAAGGTGGCTGTTTTTAAAAGCACCAACCCGTTGTTCGGCGCAATTTTTTCCGCTATAATACTTTTAGAAAGCGAGCAACTTTTTTCTTACTTTACGCTTTTGGCGCTAATTTTAGTGTGCGCGGGTATATTTGTAATTAATAAATTCGGCGAAAAGGACTTTTTTATTAAAAAAAAATAAATAAATATTAAAATTACTTGCGTTTTTGATTGTAAAAAATTTTTTACTGTGTTATAATTTTAAGGCTTAATTATAATAATATAAGAGGTTAAACTAATGTCAGCTATATTAAATATGCTTGCTACCAACACCGGTATGGGCGAAGGCGCGTATATCGCGTTTAGAATTTTATCTATCACCTGTTTAGTACTTTTATTCGTTGCTGCTCTTTTAGCTATTTTGGTTATTTTATTCCAACAAAGCAACTCGGAAGGTATTCAGGGAATAACCGCTTCAAGCGAAACTTTCTTTGGTAAGAACAAAGGTCAGTCCGTTGAATACAAACTTAAAAAGTGGACTTGGATTTCGCTTATCGTATTAGGCGTTTTATCCATTGCGTTATACGTTCTTCAATTGTTAGTTTAATACGTAACTTTCAGGCGGCTTATTTTAAGCCGCTTTTTTTATTTACTTTAGGAGCTTTATGAAAATATACGACAAAATAAAGGCAGATTTTTTAAGCGGAAGGTTGGCGTTTAAGGGTGAAAAACAAATTTATTCCATACTTTGCGTAAAACCTGCCGAAAGAAAATATATTAAAAAAATATTATCCGATTTAATGAACGAAGGGTTTATTATAAAAGATAGGCAAGGTGGATTTGCCACCCCCGAACAGCTTGGCGCGGTGGTAGGAAAAATTCGCGCACACGAACGCGGTTTTGCCTTTTTAATACCCGATAACGGCGAAAAGGATTACTTTATCCCCCACCACTCTTTACACGGAGCTTTGAATAAAGATACCGTTTTGGCAATGCCCGTAAGGGGCACGGAAGACGAAGCCGAAGTTGTTAAAATTTTAGAGCGCGGTTATAAATTAATTGTGGGAACTTTTGAAAAGGATAAGCGCGCAGGCTACGTTTTGCCCGACGATAATAAAATGGACGCCGATATTTATATTCCCCTTTCCCTTTGCTTAAACGCCAAGCGAGGCGACAAGGTAGTTGCCGAAATTACAAGCTTTCCTCACGGCAAAATGCCCGGTGGTAAAATAGTAGAAATTTTAGGGGAAAGCGGTGATTTCTTTGCCGAAGAGCTTTCTATTATTCGCTCTTTCGGGCTATACGAACAATTCCCCATATCCGTTGAAAAGGAAGCCGAAAAGGTTGCTCGCGAGCCTATATTCGTGGGGGAACGCAAAGATTTAAGGGAACTTTTCACCATTACAATCGACGGCGAAGACACGCGCGATATAGACGACGCAATATCTCTTGTAAAGAAGGGCGAAAACTTTATTTTAGGCGTGCATATAGCCGACGTTTCACACTACGTTAAGCGTGGAAGTAAAATTGATAAAGAAGCCTATTTAAGGGGAACGAGCGTATATTTCCCCGACAGAGTTTTGCCAATGCTACCCAAGGCGTTAAGTAACGGGGCGTGCAGCTTAAACGAAGGTGAAGAACGCTACGCGCTATCTTGCATAATAACTTTTGATAAGAATGGAAACAGAATTAAAAGCGAAATTTGCGAAAGCGTTATTAAAAGCGATAAGCGCACCACCTACCACCTTATAAACGATATTTACGAAGGCAAAAAAGAAGCCGTTTGCGCCCACCCCGAACTTGTTGATATAACTGCGAATATGTCTAAGTTATGCACCCTTTTAGACGGGAAGAGAAAGGCGCGCGGCGGCGTTGAGTTAGACGTAAAAGAGGCGCATATATACCTTGATGAAAACGACGAATTGCAAATTCCCGACTACGAGAGATTGCTATCGCACAAGATGATAGAGCAATTTATGGTTTCTGCAAACGAAGCCGTTGCCGAAAAAATGCAACAGCTTAAAATGCCCTTTTTATACCGTGTACACGAACGGCCTTCACCCGAAAAGGCGAGCAGCTTTATCTCCTTTTTAAAGGACTTGGGCATTAATGCAAAGTTTGATGCAAACGAGCCTAAACCTTCCGACTTTGCCGAAATTTTAAAGGGCGTTGAAAACGAGCCGTATTCTTCTATAATTAGCAAAGTTATGCTTAGAAGTATGCAAAAAGCGAGATATTGCCAAGAAAATTTAGGGCACTTTGGGCTTGCGTCTAATTGCTATTGCCACTTTACATCTCCCATACGACGCTATCCCGACCTTTTTATTCATAGGGTAATTAAAGACGTTTTACACGGAGAAAGCGAAAGAGCAAAGCGCGTTTACGGCGATTTAGCCGAACAGGCGGCAATAGATACTTCTGAAAGGGAACGCCGAGCCGACGAAGCCGAAAGGGCGGTTGACGACCTTTATAAAGTGGTATATATGAGCGAACGAATAGGCGAAGAATATCAAGCCACTATATCGGGCGTTACCAACTTTGGAATTTTTGCCGAGCTTTCTAATACGATAGAAGGCATAATAAGAGTTGAAAGCTTGCCTAAAGACGATTACGAGTATTTTGAAGACAAATTTTTGTTAAAGGGCGTAAAGCGTTCGTTTAGGCTTGGCGACCAAATAAAAATACGCGTAGACAACTGCGATTACGGCAATATGCGCGTGGAATTCGGGCTTGTTGAATAGCCGTTTTACTTACCTTTTATTTAACAATTTTATTAAAAACTATTTACTTTATTTAATATTTGCAGTATAATTTTATAGATATGAAAACGATAGCTTTTAACAGGGCTGCCTCCTTTGAATATTTTATTGAAGAAAAGTTTGAAGCGGGAATAGTTTTAGAAGGTGCGGAAGTTAAGTCTTTAAGACTTGGAAACTGCAACTTAAAAGACAGTTTTTGCTTTATAAGGAGCGGTCAAGTTACCTTAAAAAATATGCATATAGCCGTTTACGACAAAGCCGGCTCTTTTAACAGTAAAGACAGTAAGCGCGACAGAAAGCTTTTAATGCACCGTAAAGAAATTGATAAAATAGTTGGGCGCATTAACGAAAAGGGCATGACGTTAGTGCCTATTTCCGTTTACTTTAAAAACGCCTTGGTCAAGGTGGAAGTTGCGCTTTGCAGAGGTAAACAAACCTTTGACAAAAAGCGCGCCATTGCCGAAAGGGACAAAAAGCGCGACCTTGACCGCCAAATTAAAAATTACCTATAAGGAGATTATTATGAGTTATAAATTAGATACGCTCTGCGTACAAGCAGGATATAAACCCAAAACGGGCGAATCGAGAATTCCCCAAATTTGCCAGTCTACCACCTTTTTCTACGGCGATACGCAAGCAATGGCGGATTTATTCGATTTAAAGAGTGACGGGTATTTTTATAGCAGACTTGCAAACCCCACGGTTGCGGCTTTTGAAGGCAAAGTTGCCGCACTTGAAGACGGCGTTTGCGCTATAGGCTGTGCTTCGGGCATGTCGGCTACCTCGCTTGCCGTTTTTACCGTTGCCGGTGCGGGGGATAATATTTTATCTTCGCAAGCAGTTTACGGCGGAACTTATAACCTTTTTTCTACCACCTTGCCTAAGCTTGGAATAGAATGTAGATTTTTCGACCCTGACGCTCCCGCCGAAGAGATTGAAAAATTAATTGACGAAAAAACTAAAATTATATTTACCGAAACGGTGGCAAACCCCGCAATCGTAGTTTTAGACTTTGAAAAGATTGCAAAAATAGCGCAAAAGCACGGCGTTCTTTTTGCCGTTGACAACACGTTAGCCACTCCCGTTTTATGCCAACCCAAAAAGTTTGGCGCAAACTTGGCTATTCACTCTTCGAGCAAATATTTAGACGGACACGCTGCTGCGTTGGGCGGCGTTATAGTTGACTTGGGCAACTTTAATTACAAAAACAACCCCAGATATCCTTCGTTCAATCAACCTGACGAAAGTTATCACGGTTTAGTTTACGCTGACTTAGCCGTACCCTTCGGCACTAAATGCAGAGCGCAAATGATGAGAGATTTCGGTGCAATTATGAGCCCTCAAAACGGATTTATTTCCTATTTGGGTTGCGACACGTTGGCACTTAGAATGGAACGCCACAGTCAAAACGCGGCAAAAATTGCAAAATATCTTTCTAAACACCCTAAAATTGAATGGATTAACCACCCTTCGCTTGAAGGAAACAAATACCACGAGCTTGCTAAAAAATATTTACCCAACGGTTGCGGCGGTATGATGAGCTTTGGAATTTGCGGCAGCGTTGAAAATTGCGCTACGTTTATGGAAAGCTTGCAGCTTATTACCCAAGAAACGCACGTTGCCGACGTTAGAAGCTGCGTTCTTCACCCTGCTTCTACCACGCACAGACAACTTTCTGAAGAAGATTTAAAAAAGGCGGGCGTTCCGCACAACTTGGTAAGACTTTCGGTTGGTATTGAAAACGCCGACGATTTGATTGCCGACCTTGAACAAGCGCTTGCAAAAATTTAATTTTACAAAACACTTACAAAGGTAAATTATGCCCATAGTTATTGATAAAGATATTCCCGCATTTAAAATTTTAGAAAACGAAAGAATTTTCGTAATGGATAAAGAAAGGGCGTATTCGCAGGATATTCGTCCCATTGAAATTGCCATTTTAAATTTAATGCCCACCAAAGAAACTACCGAAGCGCAGTTTATGCGGCTTTTATCTAACTCGCCGCTACAAGTAAACGTAACGCTTATTAAAACGGAAACGTACCGTTCTACCCACACCGAAGAAACGCATTTGGAAAGATTTTATAAAAACTTTTCCGACGTTAAAAATACCCGTTTCGACGGTATGATTATTACGGGCGCACCCGTTGAAAACTTGGAATTTGAAGACGTTGCTTATTGGAAGGAGCTTGAAGAAATTTTAAACTGGACTAAAACCAACGTTACTTCTACCCTATTTATATGTTGGGGCGCACAGGCGGCTTTACATTATTTTTACGGAATTAAAAAACATCCGTTAAAGGAAAAATGCTTTGGCATATTTGCCCATCAACGCACTAATATGGGCGAAATAGAGCCGTTAATGCGCGGAATATCCGACGAATTCCACATGCCCCATTCCCGCCATACTATAATTTACGCCGAAGATATTTTAAAGGTAGACGATTTAAAGGTTTTGGCGTATTCTAAACGCGCGGGGGCGTCTATTATAAGAAGTAAAGATTACAGACGCGTATTCGTAACTGGACATATGGAATACGACAGGGATACCCTTAAAAAGGAATACGAGCGCGACAAGGCAAAGGGCTTACCCATTAAACCGCCCGTAAATTATTTTGCCGATAAAGAACACACTAAGGTTAAAATGAACTGGACTTCTTCCGCCACTTTATTTTACGTAAACTGGCTTAACTACTGCGTATACCAACTTACCCCTTACGATTGGAAAAACGACTAACCATAACCGTATTAATCATAAGGACATCTATTAAAATTAAATAAAAAAGAGTGGTTTGTTAAACATTTTTTAACAAACCACTTTTACTTGTTACCCAAATAAAACTTCTATATCTTTTTCAGCTTCATAAATTGTTTTACCATCAAATATTTTTGCTTTTTCAAAAGCCTCAACACATTCATACCTTACTTTAGATGTAAATTTGAACAACTCTTTACAATCTTTTTCAATGGTGTAAACTTCTAATGTGTAAAACTCACTTGTTTCATCAACATAACCCGTAACCATATACCTTTTTCCACAATAACTAATCTCTTTTTCTGGATTATGATACATATCGTCTATAAATTCATTTAAGCCATTTCCCAACATCTTATTTTACTCCCTTAAAAAATTTCTTGTATTTTTCATATTCTTGCGGTGTGATATTTCTAGCAGGCTGACGATTATCAATACCCGGAGAAGAATATTCGTGAACGTGAAAAACATATTCGCCTTGTTTTGACATTCCCTTTTCAAAATGATAGCCTATCTCAAAAACAGGCAAATGGTCTTTATTATATTCTGTATATTGATGAAAAACTCCACCATTATCCAAAAGAATATAACTATTAGAAGAATGTGCTTCTGGGGGCATATTAAAACTTCTTTTACTATTAATAGGTTCTAAAACTTTTACGCCCTCAATTTTATCCACCGTTTTATAAGTATATGTCGGATTTTTACCATTAGAATAAGTTCCTTTACCTCCCATTGCGATTAACCCTCCTTGAAGCGTTATAGTCAACGGGGATAATATTCCCTTGCATTTCGGCAAACGGTGAACCTAAACAAATAATTGCACTTGGTTTTATACGCTTTAACATTTCGTTATAACCACGCATAAACGCAAGTTTACTACGTTTACAACCTATTGTTCCAACAGCAACGATAGAGCCTTCTTCTATTCCGTCAAAACAGAAATCAAAAGTGCTTGAATCACCCCAACTTACGTTAGGTATTACCGTTAGACCTTGACTTTGCCAATAAGCTCCACACCAACGACTTCTAAACACGTTGAATAATTGAACCGCCTTTGGCATATCTCTATAAAGGCTGTAATCTGGGGAAATTAAAAACTTATACTGACCTAACCTATGTAAAGACTTTGTAGGGTTATAATACAAGCCTTCCATACGGTAGTCATCAATATAAAAATGAACTCCCCTTTGTTTGTTCTCGTCAATATCATTAGTTTTTGCAAGGTTTTTTATTAAAACGTATCAAGTCCTAAATCATATAAAAGCTCGTTAACTTTCATAAGATTGTAAATTTTATTTTCAATGCAGTATCGAATAACTAAATCGAATTTGGAAGAACTAGTTAAAATATAACCTGCTTTTTTAACAAGTTTTTTACACGTAGCGTTATCAAGTTCTAACGCAAGAGCTAAAGCACAAACAATTTTTTTCTTAGGCTTATAATTAACGTTGCTTCGTAATTTCGAAAAATATTTTCTATCTAAATTTGCGCGTTTATAAACGTCGACGTCGTTTAAATTTTTTTCGTCAATGATAGAAAACAACATTTCGCAAAAGGTTTGTTTTCCACTATTCTTTTGTTTTACATAATTTAGCACTTCTTTTTTATCCATATGTAAATTATATCATATACGAATGTTTAGTTCAATAAAAATGTCGTATTTTTTACGACCACTAATAAACCGTAAAGTGCTAATATATTTTTGCAAAGGAGGTATTGATATGAAAACAAATGAAAGAATTAACGAGTATTTAAAAAAAGAAGGCTATTCTGAAGAAGAGATAAGCGCTTTAGATTCCGCTTCGGTGTACGTTGCGCATAAAATAGCCGTTTACGCGCATCGCAATCAAAAAAGATTAAACGGAGATAATTATATTATTCATCCATATAACGTTATGCAATTATATCGCAATATGGTGGGAATAATTGAGGGCAATTATTTTTGCATGAATAAAGATTTGTTAGAAGATTGTGGAATACCTTACGACGGAGTTCAAGAAACTTGCTTATTACACGACGTTTTGGAGGATACCGACGTTACAATAGAAGAAATAGAAGAAGTATTTGAAGATTTATCACTTGGTACTTATTTCAATCTTTATATAAAAACGCCGCTACTCTTAATAACGCACGATAAGAAAGAAGATTATTCTACGTACATTTCAAAATTAGTAGTTAACCCTACAGCAGCTATAGTAAAGTTTATGGATATGGCGGACAATATGAACCCCACTAGTTTAACTTGCTTAGGTAATTTTGAAAAGGAAAGAATTTTAAAATACGTAATATTTAATCAATTTATTAACGACGTTTGGCATTTTTTGGAAAAAGCGGACGACTATAGGAAAAAATTCAGTTCAAAACGATATTAAATTTATAAAGAGCGGGCAATGCGTATAATAAAAAAAGGGCGTAGTGATAAAAATTCATCACTACGCCTTATATGTGTTTACGGGATATTAAACTTTTTTAAATTTGGGCAAAACTTCTAACGCGGCGTATGCAAGTACGCTTAATCCAAATACCGTGCCCACCGCTATTTGTACTGCCGTTAACGCGTGCTTCCACCAAGGCGTTAACACTACTATTTCGGTATTAGAGTCCCAACCGTTCATTGCATTGCTGTGAACTACGGTATAAAGAATTCTATGAGCCGATTCACGCATTGCCCAAGCAAGCTCGCCGTAGCCTTCTTTATATTTATTAAGTTCAGAAGCGTTTCTCGTTCCGTCGGGTAAATCGTTGCCCGCCAAAATGCCGCATCCTAAGCCCATATAGTTATTATCGTACCAGTCGGTAACGGCAAAGCCCGTCATTCCAATTTCGCCACGGAGATAATCGGTACATAAGCCCTTATGCGCACCCGACCAAATAACGCCTAAGCGGTTAAACGCCGTCATAACGTTGCAAGCGCCCGCCAAGGTTACGGGGATTTCAAACGCACGGAGATAATTTTCGCGAATGGTTTGTTCGTTTGCCCAAGTGCAAATGCCGTTACGGTTAGTTTCTTGGTCGTTTAAAACGAAGTGTTTGTTATAAACGTAGCAACCTTTAGACTGAATACCGCGGCAAACGTAAGCGCCGATATATCCGCTTAAAAGCGCGTCTTCGGAATAATATTCAAACGCTCTGCCCTGATAAGGCGTACGGCGGATATTAACGCCCGTTCCGTATAAGCCGTTATAGCCTGCCCAAAGTGCGTCTTCTCCTACCATTTCGCCCATAGCTTCTACTAATTCGTCGTTAAAAGTTGCCGCTACTATACCGTTACAGGGATAGCATATAGGCGACTTGTTTTTATCGGGATCGTTATTATCTATTGCAAGCCCGTAGTTGTTATCTATATCGCCGTATTTATAAGAATTACCGCCAACTATGCCGCAAGGACCGTTATGATCTTTGGTGTCGGGCTTATTAATAGACTGAATTGCAGGGGTGGTACGCAAGCCGTTGCGTAAAAGCTCTACCGTGTCTTCCCAAGTGAGTTGGTCTAAAAGTTGTTCCCAATATTCGCTTTCGTAGGGGATTTTTTCGCCGTTACTGTCTACCCTTAAATCGATAAGGTTAAACTTTTTCTCTGCGCCGTAGGTAGGATATTCGATATCGTCGGTAGTAACTAAACCGTCTTTATCTATTTTCATATCCTTGGTCATTTGTTCGGTTTTGGAAATTACCACGTTGTTGCCCAAATAGTTATTAGCTTGGTCCATTCCAAACTTAACCGTTTGTTGCCAGTTGTTGCGGGTTATATAATTTATTTTTTGTCCGCCTGAACCGGAATAGCGGTTTAAATCGGCGTTGTCGAAAAGGTTAGTAACCGTTGCGTTGGTCGCCGTTTTGGAATACGTTGTTTTATCTAACTGAGATTCGGTAGTTTTATAAACGAAACTGCCGTTGTCGTCTATAATATTATTTAAAGCGTCGTGCGCGTTATATCCTATTGCAAGGTAATAATCGCCGGGGGTAACCACGTACGCGCCGCCTTCAGATGCGTCGTAAGAAGCAAAGTATTTTTTATCTACCTTAATTGTAAGCGTTTGGCTTTCGTTGGGTTTTAGCACTTTAGTTTTTGCATAGCCCACGAGCTCGATTGCCGACTTTTCTACGCCGTGTTCGATATCGTATTCGGTGTAGGGCTTTTGAAGGTAAATTTGCGCTACTTCTTTGCCGTCTACGTCGCCCGTGTTAGTTATAGTAACTTTTATAGTGAATTCGCTTGAACCTTGAGCGGGTTCTTTTACTTTATAATCGGAATATGAGAAGGTCGTATACGACAATCCGTATCCGAATGGATATGCAACTACTTCGTCGTAATCAAAATCCCCAGCGTTTTCCCTTTCCGTAACTACGTCGTAATAACGCGTTTCAACGTAGCGATAGCCAACGTATATGCCTTCTTGATAAACTACGTAGTTGTTATTTACGCTGTTACCCGTTGCCATTTGACCAGAAGAGAAGGAATATCTGCCAAAGTTTGCGTGTACGGGGTTAAAGCGGTGCTCGTTCCAAAATGTTTCGGAAAGTTTGCCCGAAGGATTGACTTCGCCGCTTAAAAGTTTTGCTACGCCGTTTAAGCCTGAAGTGCCTACGTCGCCTATCCACATAGCTGCGTCTACGCCGTATTCTTCGTCGTTAATAAAGTTTGCTTCAACTTGGTTTGCCGTATTTAAAATAACGATTATTTTATCGTAAACGCCGTTATCTTTTAAGGTTTTTAAAGCCTTTAACACGCCGATTTCGTTATTGTTTAACGTTAAGTAGTTGCCGTTTTTAAAGTCGTTGCCCGAATTAAACATGTTGCCCGTTTTGGTAGTTAAAGATAGGTCGATATTTTCGCCGCCCGTTCTTGCAACGATATATATTGCCGCGTCGCCGTAATCGTTTTCGCTTTTTGCCGAGGCGGGAAGCTCGCTATAAGGTGCTTCGTTTATCTTTGACCACACGCCGACGCCGCTATTGTATTTAACGTTATATTTACTGTTAGAATACCAATTATACAAAGCGGTATTAATATTTATGCCTGCAAACTCGAACGCCGACTTATAGGTTGCCGCCGAATTTGCATCCATACTGCCCGAACCGCTTCCGCTATATACCGGTCTTACCGACGCCGCGCCAAAAAGGGATACGTTTCTGCTACCTTCTGCTAAAGGCAAAGCGGAATTTTCGTTTTTTAATAAAACCGCGCCCTCTTCTTCTATTGCGGCGCATATTTCTTTGCCCGCTTCCATAAGGTCGGCAATAGTTGAATAGTTAGATTTATAATATTCGGTATCTACGTCTTCGGCGTTTTCCTTTTCTTTAACTTCGGTTGGATTGATACCCAAAAAGCTGTTTACCATTCCTTCCCACTCGTTAGCAATGCTGCTGCCGACTATTACTAAACAAAAAAGAACGGCAAAAACGTTTATTAAAATTTTTGAAAGGGTTTTTAAAAATTTAACGTTCATCTGCTATTTCCTCCTTTGCGTTCGCTTTTTCTTTACACATCCACATACAAACGTTGGAAAGAATTGCGCAAAGCAAAAATAAAATTAAACAGCAAACGAATACTGAGCTTAAGTTGGAAAAGTTTTCGGCGGAAAGTTTACCGTTATAAAAAACTTCCGTTAAATACATATATACGTCGGAAATAAAGGCAAACAGAGCGACCAAACAAAAGCCCCATAAAATCATTGGCGCATATTTTTGAGTAACGCTAAAACAATAAGCCGCAAAAAATAGTACAGCGCCTACCAAAAGCAAGGCAAAAGCGAGCCAAGACATATATTTGGAATCGTTATAACCTATAACGTAAACTATAGCCGTTACTATTGCAAGTACCGAGGTTATTGCCGCAATAATAGTATACGGTAGGTTTGCTAACGTGCGTTTTCGCAAATCTGATAAAAACATAGTTCTCTCCTTATTATATTTTCATACCATAATTTTACATTACCGCATAACGTACGGGCAAGGTGCTATTTTACAAAATAGTACATTAATATACAACGCACGCTATTCGTATAAAAAAAATACCGAACGGACAAGCTTGCCGTTCGGTATTTTGAATTTAACGTTAAATTTGAGTTATAAAATAGTTGTTTGAACTGTATTCGTAATAAATATCTTTATTTTCGCCGTCGCGTTCTACGGTAACTTTAACCACGTCGCCAACCCTTACAGAAAGTAAAATATCGGTGATATTATAATCGCGCAAAACTTTTACTTCGTCTTTAGCTTTAAAAGACGAGTCTTTGCCGCTTCCTACAGCAACGTTTACTATTACGTCGCCCGCTTTAAGTCCGCCCTGAGCCTTGGCAATTCCCGTTTCTACCGACAATATTTGAACGGTTTCGTAAACTTGCATTGCGCCCTTTTCGTCTACGTATTCTGCGTAGCTGTCTACTATTTGGGTGGTTATGCCAAGCTGCGCCTTTTTAACGCCGTTTTTGCCCATTTGAGAAGAATTGTCTATAAGCGATTGCACCACTCGTTTTACCGTGCTAGCAGGGAGTGCGTAACCCATATTATCTATTTCGTCGTCGATAGTTTTTGCGTTTACTATTCCCACTAATTCGCCTTTGGCATTAAAAAGTCCGCCACCCGAATTGCCGCCGTTTATTGCCGTATCCGTTCTTAAAACTCTATAAGCAACGTAGTCCGATTCCAAGTCGGTATCTTTTAAGTTTAAATAAATTTCTTCGCTATCGCGGCTTATTATGCCTTGAGTAGTTGCAACACCTTCTACGCTTGCGTTACCTACGGCGTATATGGGTTCGCCCACGGTTACGTGTTCTTCTTGGCTAAAGGTTGCCGCGGTTACGTCGCTACGCTTTAACACCTCGCTACCTTCTACCTTTAATACGGCTATATCATAGGTTATTGAAGCGCCAACTATAGTTGCGGGTATGCGATAATTTTCGTCGTATAAAATATCGCCCGTTTGCGTTATTGCGTAATTTACGCCGTTTACGTCTTGACCGTATAAGTATAATCTTATATCTTTGCAGTAAGTATCGTTAGAGCCGTAAGCGTATATAACGTGGCAGTTGGTAACGACGAGTGCATCGCCATTTTCTTTATCTAAGTCGATAATAACGCCCGAGCCGCCGCCCACCGAATAATACGTTTGGTATCCGCCCCAAGCGCGTTCGGAAAAGGCAAAACGGCAAAGTATTGCAACCGAAGATTGCATAGAACGGTTCATAGTGCTTTGAAGGGAAGTTGCCTCTTCTATTTCGCCTTGTGAATAGTTTAAATATTCGCTAACGAATTGCAAAAAGTCTAACTCTTCTAAGCCTTTATTCTTTCTCTCTTCGTTTACGGCGTCGTAAATTTCGTAAATGTTTAAATCTTTACCGTCTCTACCGCTTGCACCCATTGAAAAGCAACCGGAAAAGCATACGGCGAAAATAAGCACGCAAGCTAAAACGCTCGTTATAATTAAGCCTAATCTCTTTTTCATGTTTTTATTCCTTTTAATTTTTATATGCTAACGCCGTTTTTAATAAGTAAAAGGCGTGCAGATTCTACGCTATCTACTCCCGTTTTATTTTTTACGGGCGCAAACTCTTTTTCTCTATCCACTTCTACCGCCAAACAGTTGCCCATAAGCTTTATCATATCAACGACTAACGTTTCCGTTTTATAGGCGTTGGGAGCTTGGGGATGAATAATTTTTCCGTCCTCGTAATAGGGTATTATCTTTTTTGCGTAGTGATAGGGAAGACTTTTTCCCACCACCTTGTTAAGCGTATCAACGGCAAAAAGGTAGTTTAATATTACGCCGTAACGATAGGTTAATTCGCCGTTTGAATCGCGCATATTAGCAGTTTTTTCGTCGAGTTCGTAATATTCCACGATGGTAGGTTTGTTATTTTCTAAAACGAGCAAGCCCACCCTTTCTTCGGGGCAAGATTTTTTAACGACCTTTGCGCCACAATCGTAATTACCCGCAAGCGTTGCACCTATAAACACGGGGTCGCAAATGCGCTGCAAAACATTGTCTACGCTATATACGTTAAGCCATTTTATATTTTCTTTATTTATAATTTTTCCGCAATCGCTATTTATAAGCGAAGAATACCAACCGCCGTTACCGTTGGGGGCTAAAGCTATTTTGCCGGCGTCTTCTAACAGTATTTTACCATTAAAATCGCACGCGGGCGAAGTTTGTTGGATAAAGAAATGAATTCTATCTTCGGGGAAGCCGAAATAGTTATTTAATTTAAAAAACTCCTTCGTTTTGGCGTCGTTTTTTTCGCTCGTCATAACGAACACGGTAAAATAGCAACCCACGGCGTTTACCACGTCGGTCATATTTTTAAACTGTGCGCCGAATATTGAAAGGTTGGTGTTAATACCTATATTATAAGTACCTTTAGGCCCGTCGTAACCAAGGCGGCTACCCTGTCCGCCTGCAAGAAGAACTGCAGCAACTTCTCCCTTTAAAAGTGCGTTTTTGCCAGCGTTAAAATAGGTTTGGTTTTGAGCGGCTAAATCGTTGAGAGAAAGGGCGTTGACGGGGGAATATTCGCCTACTTCCGCCTTTTTATCGTCTAAGTTTTCTATGCCGTTTAAACAGGAAAAATCCAACTTTTCTATTTGTTTTAACAAAACTTCTTTTTCCGAATTTGAAAGGTTTTGATAATACTTTAAAAGTTGAGTTTGGTCGTGGCGTTGTAATAAAGTTAAAGCGTTATTATAATCCATAATTCTCCCTTAAGGCGCTCTATAATATATAATAATTTAAAACGCCGTTTTATTGAATTTTTGCAAAAAAATTTTATAATATTTATTTTTTGCCTATTTTTAACAAATTATAAGCTTTAATTATTATACATTATAATAATTTTTATGTCAAGAAAGTAATAAATTTTTGAAATTCTATTGAAAAATGGAAAAATTCGTTATATAATAGTAAAAATAAATGTAATAAACTATATTATTTTTATACTTTAATTAAGTTATTATTAGGAGGACATATTATGTATTGTACCGCATGTGGCGAAAAACTTTCTTTAGTGTTTGCCAAGGGCGAAGGTTTAGTGCCCTACTGTAAAAAGTGCGACAACTTCCGCTTTCCGCAATTTGCAACTGCCGTTAGTATGGTAGTTACCAACCGTGCTAAAAAT
>JAGAMH010000079.1 GCA_017624815.1 Clostridia bacterium | reverse complement strand
TTCTTTTTTATAAGCTTTAGCTCGCCGTTTTCCACGGTAAATTCTTCAACAATTTCACTTGTATCGAACCCTACCGCACATTTTATCAGCGCGCTTTTTACTTGGTTATCTCCGTTTATTATTTGAACGCAACCTCCTTATTCTTCTTAATTTATCGGCTTTTAAAGGACTTATTAAATTTTCTTTTTGCGCGGGGAGCGGGCGAGATGCAATCAGATAGCGCAAGTTATCCATGCAGTGGTCGTTTTTCTTAACGGGAACGTCCCCACCCGCCCACGAATAGCTTTTAAATTCCGTTATCATATTTTTACAAGTGTTAAAAATATATAAATTAGGTCCGCCGTCGTTTTGCTTTAAATAGCTTTTTACCCTGCATATCCCCGAAAAAACGTCTTTATCCACCTCGGTATTAACCAAAATATCCCTTTCCCTAAAAAGCTCGGCAACGCTTTTAGAAGACGCCAACGTCCGTTGATTTGCCGCGCTGTCTATAAGGGCGGAAATTCTCCCCTTTCCGTCGGTGTGCCACCCCAGTTTTTTGCTTATTCGCTTGATAATATCCGCGTGGTAATCGATATCCTTGCCCGCTTCGTAATGCTCCGCCACGACGTAGATATTGCCGTCGAAATCCACGCAATACCAATGCGCCGCCAAAGGATTGTTTAGCCCGGGATCTATAGATATGGTGTATTGCCAGTCGAGCGGCAACGGCGAAAACGGTTCAATAACGTGCACGCTTTCGTCAAACTCGGGGAAAACTAACCCTGCGCCCGTAGAAAACTTGCCGTATTTTCGGGCGTCGAGCGAGCTTTCGTCTAAGCTTTGCTCTAAAAGCTTTATTTCTCGCTTGTTTAAATGCGGGTTGTCTTGCCAGTTCATAAACTCGTACCAAACTTGCGGATTTTGCTTGCGGTTTAAATAAATTTCGGAATAAATAAACGTTTGCCCCTTAAGCGGCGTCATAGTGCCGTAAATATCGCCGCGCTTGTCCATTACGCGCATTAAGCACTCTTCGTAAATTTCCTTTGGCGGTTCTTCGTCAAACCAAACGAAATCTAAAGAGCTGCCCTGAAATTTTTCCCTGCCTTGATCGCAACTTTTAAAGCCTATAGTAGAAACTCCGCCAAAAACGTTTTTAACCTTAATTTGGTCTATAACGCCGCCTTCGGGACTGTCTTTTCTTCCGGATAGCATGGTAATATCTTCTATCCAACTCTTGGGCAAATAACTTAAAATTTTACTTTGCGCAACGTCCCTTTGCACCTGTTGGGAAAGGGATACCACCCACCCGAAAACGTTTTGCCTATTTTTGCGATAGGGGTGTATCCCCCTTGCAATCCAAACCGTTTCCACAGCCCCGCACTCGGTTTTCCCCGAACGGTTGCCGCCAAAAACCCACCTATTGCGCTTTTTGCATTTATGAAAAGCTATTTGCTTTTTGTGCTTTTTTTTGCCCGTATTATAGCTATCTAACTTTTCGCTTTTTCGCCGTCTTTTAAGCTCGTATTCTATTTGGGCAAGCCTATTTAAAATTTCTTCCTTGTTCATAAGACCTTTTTCGACGATATTTGTTCATTTTTTTACTTGCGCGCGCTTTATAATACCGTATTATGAAAGTACGCTTGGCATATATTGCCTTTTTGCTTTTTTTAATAACGGCGCAGTTTAACGCCCCAACTTTTTCGCCTAAAGCCTTCGCCTTAGATTTTAGCGGTGAAGTTTACGCCAAGGCGGAAGTGCGCGACGCTTATTTTTGCTTAGAGCCGAACACTCAATCTGCCGTTTTTGCAATACCGTATACCTACTGCGTGCAAGTCCTTTCGGAAAACGGCGACTGGTATAAGGTAAAATACGCCGAAGACGACGGAGTTTTTCGCGCCCTTTACGGGTATTGCCTTAAAAGCAAATTAACGCTACTTAGCAAAAAGCCTGCAATAACTTACCTAAACAAAACGGTTGCGGTAAAATACTCTATAAATATCCCTTCCACCTCCCTTCCCGTATTGAACGAAATAACGCTTAACGCCGCATACTACGGCAGTTACTATCAAGGTCCAACCGCCTATTCTTACGTTTATTGCGAAGGTTCGTTCGGCTATATATCGGGGGCAAACGACGATTATCCATTAAATTTAAACGAAACGCCCACGCCTTCTGAAAACGCGACTTCAACCGAGCAACCGAACGTAAAACTTATAGTAGGCGTGTGCATTGGCGTATTGGTTGCCGCCGCGCTACTTTTGCTATTTTTCGGCAACCGCAAAAAGCCATTTAATTTGCCGTTTGAAAAGTTTTAAGTTAAACAGTAATATTCGCCGACGAGCTTTAACGCCGTTGAAAACCTAAGTTCTACCGAATTGCATTTGCGCGTAAATTTTACGGTTACCCTGCGTATTTGCCTTTTAACCGGCTCGCTTACGGTAGAAAGCCCCTTGCGCATTGCGGCGTAAAACTTTAACACCTTCACCTCCTCGCAACTAAAATTTTTAAGCACCCCGTTTAAAAAAGCGTATAAATTGGAAAGCTCGCGTTTTGCCTCTATTAATTTTATAAGGTCGTCCGCGCACGCCTCTGCGTTATACGAATTTTTAGACGATAGCGCCCTTTTTAATATTAAATTGTTAAGTCTTACTTCTAACCTATCGGCGCAAAAGTAAAACTTTAATACCCTTTTTACCTTCAATTTTAAAAAACTCCGTTTGAATTATACGAACATTTGTTCGTGTTTACAGTTTAATTATAAACGCTAAAGTTGACAATTTTTTCATATTTACAAAATTTATTTAACTTTTTTTAAAAAATTTGCCGTGATTGAAAGCATTTTAGTCAAAAAAATAGCCCCTTTTGCTAAGGGAACGTTTAACCTTGCCAAAAGAGCCGAACAAAAAATTAAAAAACGGTTTACTTTAAAAAGTATGTGTGGTATAATTTTATCGTGAAAGCTAAATTATTTTTAACAACTGCATTATTATCGGTGGTTTTTACCGCAAGCGGAACGGTAGCTTTTGCCGAAACGTCCGCACCCGAAACGGCGTATCCCGAAAATTTTGTCGCCGACAAAACTTTTACTACTTTAAACGACTTTGCCGTAAGCGGCGAACAGTTTGCCTTTGCCGACGGTTATAACGTTTACGTTTACGAAAACGGCGTTATCAACTCCCCCAACGGGCAACTTTCTCACAGCGTGCAAAATATTGAATTCGACAAAGACGCCTTAATTTTTAAGGATACCGCCAACGTTTATTATAGTTTTGCCGAAGGCGAGATTACGCAAATTGAAGAATACGACTTTAGCACGCCCTCTTCTTTAGACGTAGATAACTACCACTATTATTTGCTTGACGGCGTTTGGGAAGTTTACGACAAAATAGAAAAGACTGCCACCGTTTTAAGCGAATACCGCTCGTTAAAAAAATACGACGGCGTGGTTTACGCAATAAAAGATAATGCTTTTTATCGCTTTAGTGGTGCGTCCGCAGAAAAAGTGCCCCTTACCTTTAACGATTTTTCGGCAACCAAAACGGTTAGCGTGGGCAATTCGGCAGAGCTTTTATCAACCTTTTCAAACTGCGAATTAGTTAGAATTTCGGGCGAAGCGTTTGCCACTCAAATTGATTTAAACGATTTAAGCGGCCCTTATTTTAAAGCCGTAAAAACGCAAAAGGTTGCCGACGGTACTTTGGCGTTAAAGCTTTGCCAAACGGGCAACGCAACTATCGTGGCTTTTGATAATAAAGCGTATATAACGCTAACTTCTTACACCTCTGCAGTAGACTTTACACCTATTGCCCCCGACAAGCAAGAAGGCAGACTAACGCAAACCGTTTCGGTGTATTCAACGCCGTATATATGCGAATCAACCAAGCTTGCAACGTTGCAATTAGGCACAAAAGTTAAGATATTAAAAACCGTTTCTTCTGAAATTTTACCCTGCGAATACTACCTTGTTGAATACGGCGAAAGCGGCGAAACGGGTTACGTTGCAACGGCGTTTATAACCGAATATCAGTTTAGCGACAACGACGATTATACAGAAATTAAAGGCGAACAAACCTTTGATAATCAAGTTGAAGAAGTTATTATAGTTTTAATTATTATATTGTTGGTATGCGCTACCATAGCCTATTTGTTCCATGCCGGTTCGGCTAAATCTAAAAAGAAAAACCGCACCAAAAAAGAAGATTTAACAACCGAATAATTTGCAATAAAAAAGGGGAGCAACCTTGCAAGGTTGCTCCCCTTTTAAACGCCTTAAAATTCAAAGCTGTAAAAATTTAATTTACCCTTTCCCTTATAGGTAAAATAAAGC
>JAGAMH010000078.1 GCA_017624815.1 Clostridia bacterium | reverse complement strand
TTTTAATTCTTCTTGCTCCAAAAATTACGCAAACGGAAAAACCGTCCTCCGTTTCGGTAACGTCAACGCCAAGTTCTCCGTCCCTTTCAAAATGTTCGTCTATAACCCTTTTAAAATCTTCGCAAAACAAAGCCTTTTCAGTGGGTGAAAGGTTTTCTCTTTCCAATCTAATTATTTTATTTACGTTCATAAAGCCCTTCTCAATTTTCTTTTAAAATATCCGTACACCCCGTAATATCCCTTAACTACGGGGTAAATCTTATTGCTTTTTTTAAGTAGGGATAAAGCGGCGCACTTAAACGACTTTAACGTTTTAAGTTTAATTTTGCCAAGCGGTAATAATAAATCTTCGGGAATCACCGCGCAAAGATCACGCCGCAGTAAATAGGCTATCTCTTGTGGAGGCATAATTTCCCCGTCGTATACGTGTCCGCCGTTTACTCTGTTTATAATAACGCCGATATCTTTAATTTTATTGCCGTCAAGCTCGCAAATTTTATCGTTTGCACTTTTTATTGAAGGAGCAAAAGGTTCTAAAATTACAACTGCTCTATCACAAATCTTTTCGCAGCATTTATCTAAAAATATAAAGTCGAACAAGCCTTCAACTTCTAAAACGGCACGCTCAATTAAATTTTGGTCAAAGCAGTTTTGGGTGGATAAAAAATATAAATTAGGCTTTGTGGGGTGTTCTATTAAAAGTTGTTTTGCCCTGCACGCGCCGTTTTTAAGGTCGTCAAAATTAAATACTTGCAAATTGGCGCACCCCGCTACGGTAAGCGTGCACGAGCTTTTTTCGTCCCCGTCTACTATAAGTGTTTTTAACCCTTCTTCTGCAAAGCAATAGGCTAAATTTATGCAAACGGTAGTAACGCCAACGCCTCCTTTATTGCTCGTAAACAAAACTTTATTAGCCATAAATTCCCCTTTTTTATTTTATTATAACTATAGTAATGTGAAAAATTTGCAATTATTTTGTCGTAATATAAAATAAAAAGGCATGTTGCAATAAAACTTTTACTCGGTTTTTGCTTATATATTGTTAAAATAAAAAAGATTGTCTAATAATAACGAATTTATGCGGCTAAAATAAAAAAGCTCATTGCTATTTTGCAACGAGCTTAAAATAGAATTATTTAATTGCAATAAGTTTATCAACGAGTTTATAACCGTCGTCAACGTAAGCTCCAGTTTTTACGGCTTCGTCTTCGGTATATCTAACCGCGCCGTTACTTAAGCTTTTAACGTTGGTGTATAAAAGATAGGGTACTGGCTCGGCAACGTGCGTTTTGCAAGCGCAGGGGGTAGGATGGTCGGGGCAAACTAACATTGCAAAATCTTCGCCGGCTTCGTTAAAGCGATTAATAATGGATTGAATAACTACGCCGTCGATTTGTTCAATGGAATAAACTTTGTTTTTATAATCACCGTGATGTCCGCATTCGTCGGGAGCTTCCATGTGAATATAAACGAAATCAAGACCGCCCAAAAGCTTATCAATCGCCGCATTGGCTTTACCTAAAAAGTTGGTGTCGTAATTGCCGGTAATGTTATCAACATCAATAATTTCCATGCCGGCAAGTATGCCAATACCTTTAACTAAGTCTACCGCCGAAATAATCCCGCCTTTAAGTCCCGTTTTTTGGGTAAAGTTACCAAGTCCGGGTTTTGTGCCTTCGCCCCAAAGCCAAATGCTGTTTGCAGGGTTTTTGCCAAGCGCAATTCTCTTCAAGTTTACAGGGTGGTCTTTTAAAAGGTCGTAACTTTTCTTCATCATATCCAAGTAAAGGTTTGCGTTAACGCCCTTGGGTAAATGTTCGGTAATTTTCTTATCGGAAATATCGTGGGGAGGGGTTAAATCGTGTCCCGTTGCTCCGTTTTCGGCAACTAAGCAATGTCTATAAGAAACGCCGCTATAAAGAGTAAAGCCGTTTCCGTCTAAATAATTTTTTAAATAATTGATAAGTTCCGCCGCTTCTTTCGTGGAAATTTCGCCCGCAGAATAATCTACCATGGTTTTTTCTTCGTAAGACTCGCCTTCAGATAACGTAACTAAATTACATCTTAAAGTAACGTCGGTATCGCTAAGGTTAATTCCCATAGAAACGGCTTCTAAAGGGGAGCGCCCCGTGTAATAACTTTTAGGGTTAAATCCTAAAACGGACATATTCGCAACGTCAGAGCCGGGCTTTAATCCGTCGGGAACGGTTTTGCAAAGTCCCACTTCAGAAAGGGGTGCAATCTTATCCAAATTTTTCGTAGCGGCGTATTCAAGGCAGGTTTTATTTCCGAGTTCGGCAATTTTCCAGTCGCACATGCCGTCGCCTAATACTACTAAATACTTCATAAAAAATATCCTCTATAATTAAAAATTTAAGTTCCAATCAATTTCACCCTTGCCGTGCTCTTTCAAGTAAGCGTTCGCTTTAGAAAAGCATTTGCTCTTAAAAAAACCGTTGTAGGCAGATAAGGGGGAAGGGTGGGCGCTCTGTAAAACAAGGTGCTTGCTTTGGTCTATCAAAGGTGCTTTGCTCCTTGCGTTTCCGCCCCATAAAATAAATACGCAATTATTCGTATTTTTAGAAATTAACTTAATAACTTCGTCCGTAAACCACGCCCAACCGCACTTAGAATGTGAGTTGGCTTGGTGCTCTCTTACCGTAAGTGTGGTGTTTAAAAGAAGAACTCATTCGTTTGCCCATTTGGTCAAATCACCGCATTGGGGCTGTACTATGCCCAAATCATCAGCAATTTCTTTAAAAATATTTTTAAGTGAAGGGGGAAGGGTAACTCCCTTTTTAACTGAAAAACAAAGACCGTGAGCTTGGTTAGGCTCGTGGTAAGGGTCCTGACCTAAAATTACCGCTTTAAGGTTATTTAACGGGGTAAATTTAAAGCAGTTGTACAAGTCGTACATATCGGGATAAACGGTGTGGGTAGAATATTCAGCTTTTAAAAACTCCCTAATTTTTTTATATTTTTCGTCTGCGAAAAGGGGGGCTAAAAGCTCGTCCCAACCGCCGCCTAAACTTATCATAAGCTCTTTAAAATCTCCAAATACTTTTCACATTCAATTTTAGCATCGTTTAAATCGTGTTCTAAATAATTTCCGCATTCTTCACGCTTGTTGCCGGGTATTTCGTCAAGTGTTATCGCCTTTTCAAAGCTTTCAATTAAAAGACTTAAAACGTTGTTATAATTCAAATTTACCGTTAAAAGATAAAATCCCGTTCTGCATCCCATAGGTCCAAAATAAATAACGTTATCTTTCTGTTCGGAATTTCTTAAAACGGTTGCAAGCAAATGTTCAACGGTGTGCAACGCTTTGGCACTTATATAATCGCCTTGATTGGGTTTTTTAAAACGCAAGTCCCAAGTCGTTACGCCGTGCATTTGCATGCTTTCGTGTAGCCCAACTAAAAGGGTGTCGTGATTTTTAGAAAAAGAGGGAATTTTATCCATTCACAGCCTCCCAAATTTCTTTAATTCGTTGCGTCATATTAGCGGTGCAAACCTTTAAATTTTCCAAAAACTGGTCGGTAGTACTGCCGCTGTTTGCAAGGTCGGAAATAGTTTTAAAAGAATATACCTTTACGTTTGCGTGGATACAAGCTTGCACTATTGCTCCGCCTTCCATATCGCGAATATCCGCGCACATATCCTTAGATAAAAGCTCGTAATCTTTTATATCGTCGTTAAACCTATCGCCCGTTCCCAACTTTTTCAAAGGGTATAAATTAACGGTAGAAAGGGGTAAAAATCTCTCTTCAAATTCGTTTAAAGTGCCCATGGGCGTGCCGTTTAACTGCACTAAATCAAAATCGTATTGTACGGCGTGGCTTATACAATAAGTTTCGCCAACTTTAAGGGAGGAGTTTAGTCCGCCTGCAACGCCTATATTAATAATTACGTCCGCGCCTAAAACGTCTATTGCGTATTGAGCGCCGCAAGCCGCGTTCACTTTACCAACTCCGCAAATAACAACGCCAACTTGCTTTTCAAAAAGTTTACCAACAATTATTCTCTTTACGCCAATTTTATATTCCCTTTCAATTTTAACGTGTTTTAAAAGGGGAGCAGCCTCGCTTTCCATGGCTATAACGAAACATTTCATAATAACACCTTAATTTTAATTTTTTATATTATAACAAATCAAGTGCGCATTTGCAAATAAATGAATATAAAAAAGGACGGAAAGTTTTTCCGCCCCGTAACTTAATTTTATATTTTTACATTAAACTTTCAACGTATTCAATCTGTTCTTTAGTTGCAAGCCCGTGCGTAAAGGCACACGCGCTTCCTGCTGCAGTTGCAAAATTAAGAGCTGAAAAATAGTTGTTCGTTTCAATATATTCGTGGATGAATCCCGCAACCATGCTATCGCCCGCGCCAACCGAGTTTACCACTTGACCTTGTAAAGCCCTAACGTAAAGTGTTTGCCTGTTTTCGGTAACCATAACCGCACCCGCGCTTCCCATAGAAACTATTACGTTTTTTGCGCCCATATCCTGTAACTTTCTCGCGCACTCCGAAACGCCTTTAACGTCGGGCGTGGCGTTTAAATTAAATATTTCGCACAGCTCGTGCAAGTTTGGCTTAATTAAAAAGGGTTTATATTTTAAAGTGTTGGTTAAAAGTTTGCCGCAAGCGTCTACCACAACGTTCACGTTTTTAATTTTTTTCAACTTCTTTAAAAGGTCGCTATAAGCATTTTCGTTAAGGCTAGAAGGAACGCTGCCCGAAATAACCAACCAATCGCCGTCTTTTAAAAGTTTTTTAAGCTTTAAAACTAATTTTTTAACGTGTTTTTCGTCAATTTGCGCGCCAATGCCGTTAATGTCCGTTTCTACGGTGGATTTTACTTTAACGTTAATTCTGCTTTGCCCTTTAACCTCTAAAAAATCGTGGTTAAGGTTAAGCTCGCTCGCCTTGTCGCGAATAGCCTTTCCCGTAAAGCCAGCAACGAACCCAAGAGCAATAGAAGGTTTTCCTAACTCTTTTAACGCTAAAGAAACGTTAACGCCCTTGCCGCCTATTTCCAACCTTTCAAAAGCCGCTCTGTTTACTACGCCACTTTTTAAGTTATTAACTTTTACGTAATAATCCAAAGAAGGATTAAATGTTACCGTGTAAATCATAATATATTAAAAATACTTTAAAACATTTATTAAAAATTGTCAATAAATTACTTTGCAATTTGCTTGATTTTTTTATAATAATAAAGTTATAATAGTATTCCAACTTAATTTTGCTTGCAATTGAACGCTATCTTAATTTTTTACGGGGTGGTTTTAGATTCGATTGCGGGTGGTCTTTTAGGAAAAGCATACCAAAGGCTCGGCTTTGTAAAAACGGAAACTTAAATTTAAATGCAGAATCCAAAGATTCTAAAGTAATGGCTATGCCCGCTTTCGGCGCTAGCCTTGCTTGCGCTGCGTAACTTACGCGGTCCGTCGCTCTTATTTTACCGTTGAATAAACAGCGGCGTTAATTAAACGGTCAACTTAAATTAAAACCTTATCGCGCTTTAGTTTAAGTATTTAGCGATACGCTCGTATATAAGCCCGTTCGTCGGCGTATATGCGCTAAGCTAAACGGCGGAATAAGTATGTAGAAAGCTTAAAAAAAGCTCGTAAGACCAGGGTGCAAGTCCCTGCCGCTCCACCAAATTAGAACGCAGAATATGATACAAGAAATTGTGCCAATTCTGCGTTTTTTATTGTTTTTTGGGGTAGCTTTTTAATGTAAAAATTAGCTTTGCGTTAAAAAAGTCTTTCAGAGATGTTTACGCCCTCAAAGAACGGTTTTTTTACTTTCGTTAAATTTATGGTACATTCGTTAAAATTGAAGCCGTTAAAAAAACTCAACCGCTTTTATTTTTGTATCTTTTTTGTAACCTTTACGCAAGTGTATACGTACGGATATTTAACGGAACAGGATATAGCTGTTATAGCGACAGAACACCTTATATTCTCGTACAATTACTTGATACGTGATTTTTTAATTTTTTGGAAAAATTAACGGCGGCGAGCAACATGCTCGCCGCCGCATTTTATACCTTTCACTCTTATTCCATATTATCAAGGCTCTCTTCTGTTTCTTCCCAATCGTAGGTGGAGCCGTGGTTTACGAAGTTGCCGATAAGGTCCGGCGACCAGTACTTTACGTCCGCGACAAGCGCCGTTGTAGATTGTTGCGGGTTGGCGATGATAGGGAATAGACTATCGCTCAAATACCCCGTAGGCAAGTGCAAACGGTAGAGCATCATCGAGGTTATATACACTTCTCTCCCCTCCGTTAGCGATTTCGGCACCATCAAATTGGTAAAGAAATTTGATTCCTGTCTTAATATGTTGGAATTTTTATTTGCGTAGAGCTTATACGCAACTTCTTGTAGCGCCAAAGGATTACTCGCGTAATATTCGTCCTGCGAATATAGCACTACCGCGCCGCCCGCAAGTCCACTAAAATTTTTCTTGAACAACCCCATATTCGCCTGCACGAGCTGAGCATAATAGATTTCGCCGTTTTGTATAACCGAATAATCGTAGCAATTCGATGCGTTTATAAAACGTCTCATCTTCGGCAAGTTTTTCTTCGGATCGGTATCCGCGTGAAAATTTTTACGGGTAATCTCTAATTCCTTTTTATAATCGGTAATTTGTCGGAAGGGATAAGCCATGTATTCTTGCATCTGTTTCTCGCTTTCTTCATCTAATTGATTGAGCAGTTTCCCGCCCACGATAAGTAAAACGATCCCCACAACCGTGCCGATGATTCCAACTACCAACAGCCACGGTAT
>JAGAMH010000077.1 GCA_017624815.1 Clostridia bacterium | reverse complement strand
AGGGGTACGAGCCAAACCTTCTATTTGGTAAAGATTGGCAATTTTTCCGGGGGCTTTTAATTGAACGTTGTTGTAATTTGTTACCACTACGCCTTGTCCTTGCGTGATTGCACCCCTTTCTATTCTGCCTATACCTATTCTGCCTACGTAGTCGTTATAGTCGATTGAAGAAACTAAAAGCTGAGCAGGACCTTCTTCGTCCACTTCCATAGGTTTGATGTGGGATATTATAGTATCGAAAAGGGGAGTTAAATTTTCGCCCTGCTTTTCTAAATCTAACGTTGCCGTGCCGTTTCTACCTGAGCACCATACCACGGGACTCATTAATTGGTCGTCGGATGCGTCCAACTCTAATAAAAGTTCTAAAATTTCGTCTTGAACTTCGTTTAATCTTGCGTCAGGGCGATCGATTTTATTTACTACTATAATAAGGCGGTGTCCCATTTCGAGCGCTTTTTGCATAACGAAGCGCGTTTGAGGCATAGGGCCTTCCGCCGCGTCAACTAAAACTAAAACACCGTTTACCATCATCATAACGCGTTCAACTTCGCCCGAAAAATCGGCGTGTCCGGGGGTGTCTACCACGTTTATTTTAACGCCGTTATAGTGTAGCGAAGTATTTTTTGCAAGTATAGTAATACCCCTTTCGCGCTCTATGGCGTTACTGTCCATAACTCTGTCTTCCACTTCTTGATTTTCGCGGAAGGTATGGCTTTGTTTTAACATTGCGTCCACGAGCGTGGTTTTGCCGTGGTCTACGTGGGCGATTATCGCCACGTTTCTTAAATCGTTTCTTATCAAAATAACGTCCTCTAGTATATTTAAATTAACGTAAAAATTTTACCGCTGCAATAAAAATTTTGCAACTTAATATTATATATAATTTTTAAAATTCAGATTTTGTTTGGCGTTCAAATAATTTTAAAATAATTTGCATACATTGGTTTGCGCCTTCGCCGTTTTCAAAGGCTTTACTGTTAGCGCACGCTTCCACAACGGCGGTAGTTATAGGTAAATCTACGCCGAGCCTATCGCCGAGCTTTTTAATGGCTCTTGCGGTGGTTACGCCTTCGGCAAGCTTTTCAAACTTGTTGCCCTTTACCATCATTTCGCCGTATTTGCGGTTGTGGGAATATTCAGAAAAGAGCGTAGTTTCGTAATCGCCCAAATGCGCCAATCCGTAAGCGGAGTTAAAATTGCCGCCCAAGGCTTGAATTAATCTTCCCACCTCGTTTGCGCCCCTTGCCATTAAAGGACCTTTTAGGCTGACGTAGCCGCTTCCGTCCAACACGCCCGCCGCTATACCTAAAACGTTTTTAGCCGCCGCACCCAACTCCGTTCCTATTAAATCGTTGCCGTAATAAAAGCGGATTAAATTGCTTTTAAAGCTATCTGCTAAATATTTTTTAAGCTCTTCGTTGGCGCTATCTATAACCATGCAGTTTGGTATACCTTTAGTAAAGGCTTGAATATGACCAGGGCCTACCCAAACGGCAACGTTATTTTTATCTATTCCGCTTTCTACCATAACTTCGGAAAGGCGCTTGCCCGTTGCTTCTTCAACGCCCTTCATGCAAAGCACGAACTTTTTATTTTGAACGTCGTAATTCGTTACCCTTTTCATAAAACCGCGCAAGCCTTGCGAGGATATGGAAATTATAATAATGTCGGCAAAGGATACTGCTTGCTGTAAATTGCAAGTAAGGGTTATATTTTCGTGCAAAGCCACGTATTCGTTTGCGCCCTTTTCTTTTAAAATTTTATAAGAATAGTCTTCTTCCAGCCCCCATAACGAAACGTTATTTTGCAACACGGAAGCTTGATACCACGATATGAACGAGCCCCATCTTCCACAGCCTAATACGGAAATTTTCATAAATTTGTCCCCTTTAATTTTAAGATTTTCGCCACAATGAAACGCTTACATAGTTTTGCGTTCTACGAGAGCGCGCGATAAGGTTGCATCGTCGGTGTATTCCAACTCTCCGCCTATAGGCATACCGTGAGCCAAACGCGTTACCTTAACGCCGAGCGGTTTTAAAAGCTTTGCAATATATAATGCCGTTGCGTCGCCTTCCACGTCGGGGTTGGTTGCCATTATTACTTCTGAAACGCTATCGTCTATGCGGGCTAAAAGTTCCTTTACCCTAATATCGTTAGGGCCTATTCCCTCCATGGGGCTTAACACACCGTGCAAAACGTGATATACGCACTTAAATTCGTGCAGTTTTTCTATTGCGATAACGTCTTTAGGTTCTTTTACTACGCAAATAATGCTCTTTTCGCGCTGTTTGCAAATATCGCACACTTCTTCTTCGGTAAAGTTGCCGCACGTTTTGCAATAGCGCACCTTTTTTTTGCAGTCTATTATAGCTTGAGCGAAAGCTTTGGCTTCTTCTTCCGACATATTAACAATTTTATACGCGTAGCGCTGAGCCGTTTTTGCGCCGACGGAAGGGAGCTTTCTGAATTCGTTTACGAGTCGCCCGATAGGGCTTATAAAATTATCCACTTTTCTCCCCTTACATTAAGCCGCCGAGTCCGCCCATGTTACCGAAGGGGCCCATTTTGTCGTCGTAAACTTTTTCCGCCTTTTTATAGCCGTCGTTAATTGCCGCCATAATTAAGTCTTCTAACATTTCAACGTCGTCTTCGTCGGAAAGGTCTATCATTTCAGATATTTTACTGCCGAATTCTATGCCGTTTATTATTTTTTTCGCGTTCATGTAAACGACTACCGTTTCGTCGCCTTCTTCTCCACCGCCGGAAATTCCAACTACTTCGTAATCGTCGAGCTCTTTATCCACTTCTTGCATTTGTTCTTGCATTTTTTGGGCTTGTTTCATTAAGTTTTGCATGTTGCCCATTCCGCCCCTATTATTAAAAGACGCCATAATTTAACTCCTTAAACCGTGATAATTTATTTTATTTCTAAATTTGAAAAATTGTTTTTAAGTTGATTTATTGCCGCATCCGTTTTATTTGCCGTTTCGCCCACCTTTCTAACTTCGTGGTCGAATACGCCGAGTTCGGATAAAAGTTCGGCTATAGTTTTTTTGTTTTCTTCTTTGTTAAGCGTTCTGTAAACGGCGTCCGTTTTCGTCGTTAAAATTAATTTTTCGCCTTCGAAGAAGTTATCCAAATCCATACATAGCGAAAAGAGAACGCCCTTTTTATTTTGCCTTAATAAGCGCAAAAGCTTAGCAAACACGTTCTTTTTGCCGTCGTCGGTTAAGCTTGATAGGTTGTTTTTATCAACGCCCGCCGCCTTGGGAACGGTATCCCACACGGCAGGTTGCTCCACCTTTTTAGCTGCAAAAGTTGCAAAGGGATTTTCGCCCTCTTCTTCAACCAAGCTTTGAACGGAAGGTTTTTTAGCTTGCGTTTCCACTTCTTCCATTTTTGCAACGGGCGTGGGCGCAGGTT
>JAGAMH010000076.1 GCA_017624815.1 Clostridia bacterium | reverse complement strand
CAATTTAAAAAATAACTATTGCTTTTCAACGATTAAAAAGCCTATCTAACGTTTCCGTTGCCACATATTACGTATTTATACGCAGTTAATTCTTTAAGTCCCATAGGTCCGCGAGCGTGAAGTTTTTGAGTTGAAATACCCATTTCACACCCTAACCCAAATTCGCCTCCGTCGGTAAAGCGCGTTGAAGCGTTTACGTAGACGGAAGAACTATCTATTGAACGGGTAAATAGCGAAATATTATTTTCGTTCGCCGATATAATGCAATCGCTGTGCATAGTTGAATGAGCTGAAATATGTTCGATTGCCTCTTCTATGCTATCAACCATTTTTACTGCCATAACGTAATCTAAAAATTCGGTATCAAAATCGCTTTCGCCAGCTAAAAAACAATTTTCATTGTCCTTTAAAATTTGATAAGCACTATCATCTAATTTAAATTTAACTTTGTTTTCCTTTCTATTTTTAACTAACTTTTGCCAAAGCATGGGCAAAAACTTTTCGGCTACGGAAGAGTGAACTACACACACTTCCATTGCGTTACAAACGGATGGACGGCTGCATTTTGCGTTTTCAATAATTTTTAACGCCATATTTAAGTCGGCAAACTCGTCCACGTAAATGTGGCATATGCCTGTTCCAGTTTGTATACAAGGCACTTTTGCGTTATCTACACACGCTTTAATAAGTCCTGCACCGCCACGTGGAATGAGTAAATCGACGTAACCTACCGCCGTCATAAGCTCGTTTGCGCTAGCTCGCGTGGTATCTTGAACTAAGTTAATTAAATCGGGGCATAAACCACATTTTTCCAAACCCTTACGCATTGCGTCAACTATTGCGCTAGCAGAATTAAACGCTTCTTTGCCCGTTCTTAAAACGCATACGTTCCCGCTTTTTAAAGAGAGAGCTGCTGCGTCTGAAGTAACGTTGGGGCGGCTTTCGTAAATAATAGCAACCACTCCCATCGGTACGGAAATCTTGTTAATTTTAAGCCCGTCGGCTCTAGTTAAGCTATGTAAAACTTCACCTACAGGGTCGGGAATGGTTATCAACGCACGTATGCCGTTTGCCATGCCGATAATTCTTTCCTTATTTAATGCAATCCTATCTAACATTACGTTTGAAATTACGCCTTGAGCAGCCTTTAAATCACGTTCGTTAGCGGATAATATGGGGGTAATTGAATTTTCTAAACTTTCGGCTATAGCATTTAACGCCGTGTTTTTTTGTTCGGTAGTTAATAAAATTGCCTTAATTTTTGCAGCTTTTGCACGTTTTAAAATATCTAAAGTAGTCATTTTTTACCTATAAATTTCGTTCCTACGTTTTCACCTTTTACAGCTTTATACAAAAGTTCGGGATTAGCGCCGTTTGCTATAATCATATCAATTCCCGCTTGCACGCAAGTTTGCGCCGCTTTGATTTTGGTTGCCATTCCGCCCGTTCCAAGCAACGAGCCGCTACCACCCGCAACGGCAATAATATCGTCGTTTATTTCGTTTACCACGGGGATTAGCTCTGCGTTGGGGTTTTTGTTAGGGTCGGAAGAGTAAAGCCCGTTTATATCAGACAATAAAATTAACAAGTCGGCGTTTACTGAAACTGAAACGATTGACGCTAAAGTATCATTGTCGCCTACTGCTATTTCTGCGGTGGAAACGGTGTCGTTTTCGTTTATTATAGGCAACGCGTTTAGTTCAAGCAATCTAAATAAAGTATTTCTAAAATGCGCGTACCTTTCCTTATCTTCTACGTCTTCGCCCGTTATTAAAATTTGAGCTACGGTATGATTATATTCGGAAAATAGCTTATCGTAAGTATACATAAGCTCGCATTGTCCTACTGCTGCCGCAGCCTGTTTAGTAGGCATATCGTCCGGTCTACAAGAAAGCCCTAACCTACTTACACCCATACCTATTGCGCCCGAGGATACGAGTATTATTTCGTACCCTGCGTTTTTAAGGTCGCTTATTACCTTACAAAGTTCTTCTACGAGCCGTATGTTAAGCCTACCAGACTTGTGGGCTAAAGTTGACGTACCTACTTTTATAACAATTCTCATTTTACACCTTTAAATAATCGGTTAATAAAGTTAAAAAGCCGTTTTCACACGAAAACGGCTTTTTGATTTACAATCAAATTATACTATGCCTTGAGCCATCATTGCAGAAGCAACTTTAATAAAGCCCGCAATGTTTGCGCCTGCAACTAAATCGTCGCCCAAGCCGTATTCGTTAGCAGCTTTTACGGAGTTAGCGAAAATGTTTTTCATTATTCCTTTAAGTTTTTCGTCAACTTCTTCTGCCGTCCAAGAATAGCGCATTGAGTTTTGAGACATTTCAAGTCCAGATACGGCTACGCCACCTGCGTTTACCGCCTTAGAAGGCGCCATAGTTACGCCGTTGGCTTTAAGATATGCCATAGCTTCGTTAGTGGTGGGCATGTTGGAAACTTCTACGTAATATTTAATGCCGTTTGCTACTATTTGTTTTGCTTCTTCAATTCCCACTTCGTTTTGGGTTGCGCAAGGCATTAATATATCTGCTTTTACGCCCCAAGGCTTTTTGCCGGGGAGGAATTGAACGCCGAATTTATCAGCATAGTCTTGTACTCTGTTTCTGCACGAATCACGCATAACGAGCATATAGTTTACCTTTTCTTCGGTGGAAATTCCGTCGGGATCGTAAATATATCCGTCGGGTCCGGATAAAGTAACCACTTTACCGCCGAGTTCGTTTACCTTTTTAACCGTTCCCCAAGCAACGTTACCGAAACCGGAAATTGCAAAAGTTTTACCCTTTATGGTATCGCCGAAGTAGTTAAGCATTTCGTTGGTATAATATACCGCGCCGAAACCAGTTGCTTCGGGACGAATGATTGAACCTCCTAAAGTAATTCCCTTGCCAGTTAAAACGCCCGTAAATTCGTTGCGAAGTCTTTTATATTGTCCAAAAAGATAACCAACTTCTCTAGCTCCTACGCCGATATCGCCTGCGGGAACGTCGAGATTAGGTCCAATATGACGGGAAAGTTCGGTCATAAAGCTTTGGCAGAAAGCCATAATTTCTCTATCGCTCTTACCTTTGGGATCAAAGTCGGAACCGCCTTTACCACCGCCCATAGGGAGTGAAGTAAGGCTGTTTTTAAGCGTTTGTTCAAGACCTAAGAATTTCATAATTGAAAGGTTTACCGTAGGATGGAAACGAAGTCCGCCCTTATAAGGACCGATTGCGCTATTAAACTGTACGCGGTAGCCCTTATTTACGCGAGCGTTGCCGTTGTCGTCCACCCAAGGAACGCGGAACATTACTACTCTTTCAGGTTCTACGAATCTTTCTAAAAGCGCCGCTTTTTCATATTCGGGGTGCTTTTCTACTATAGGTGCAAGAGCAGTAAGAATTTCTTCTGCAGCCTGATGGAATTCAGGTTCGTTGGGGTTTTGCTTTTTTAAATTATCTAAAACTCTTTCTACGTAAGTCATATAAAATCTCCTTAAACTTAGCGTTATTTACTTTATTGCACTAAATTATATCATATACGAAAAATAAATGCAAATTATATAATATTCATTAATCATAAGATTTATTTATAATTAATATAAATTTTGCCTATAATATAAATTTTATACGTTATTTTTGATTATTTATGCACTAGTTTATTGTTTTTAACAGTGTATGTATCATTATTTTCGTCAACTTCTAAAATAACGTTGGGGGCGTTTTTAACCGAATAGCTATTAAAATCTTTTACCGACGCGGGTATTATTATTTTTTTAACGTTTTCAGGTATTGTAAACCTTGTAAACCCTAAAGTATATTTACCTTTTACCCACTCTGAACCTTTTGAAGGATGGTGCCAATCACACCAATGTTCGTGCGCGGGCGTATAATTTTGGGTATAACCTACGTGAGTTACAAACTCGCCGTTATATTTTTCAGGAAGATAAACTATTTCGTCGTCGGGCGAAAAAATCACGTTGGTAATGCATACGTGTTCGTCCATTTTTTCATCTTCATATCCCCATTTTAACTTTTCTATTATAAATTCTGCCATATAATTAAACCTTTTTATCGTAAGTTTTTACGTTATAAGTTTTACCGTATCT
>JAGAMH010000014.1 GCA_017624815.1 Clostridia bacterium | reverse complement strand
ATTTTCTTTTCACGCTCTTCAAGTTTTTGAATTGCGTCGTTTAACGCTGCCTTCTCCGTCCATACCTCGTCGTTATTCTTTTCATCGAAAATTTGGTCCATTAAAAGCAACGTGTCGCCCGACTTATTATATACCGGTTCGTACAACGATATAGGGTCGGATATGGCGTCGAGCGCGTACGCCACTTCGGAAACCGCTACGTTCATACTTTCGGCAATTTTATCGTAGGTTACCACCTCGTTGCCCTCTTCTAACTTTTCCCTTACCTTTAAAATTTGGTACGCCGTATCGCGAATACTGCGAGAAACGCGAAGGGAATTACCGTCGCGCAAATAGCGTTTAATTTCGCCTAAAATCATGGGCACGGCGTAGGTTGAAAACTTAACGCCAACTGAAATATCGAAATTGTCTATAGCCTTTATAAGTCCAACGCAACCAGCTTGAAAAACGTCGTCGGCATTGGCGTTCTTTGCCCAAAACCTACGCACGAGCGAAAGCACTAAGCGCATGTTACCTATTATAAACTTATCACGCGCTCTATTATCCCCTGCTTTAATTTTTACCATTAACTCTTGTTGTTCTTTTTGCGAAAGTAAAGGCAGTCCCGACGTATCAACGCCGCAAATAACTACTTTTTGCAACATAAATAATCCTCCTATGTAATGCCTTTAGAGAATTATTCGCCTATTAAGTATAGCTCTTATTCGTATTTTTTATACGCAAATTTTAAAGATAAAATTAAATTAGTTGCAGTATATTACAGGGGTAATTTGCTTTTTTATATTTTTTTTGATATGTCTTTTTTTAATTTTTTTATAATCTTTTTTTCTAAGCGCGATATATAGCTTTGAGATATACCTAACTCGTCGGCAACGTCCTTTTGAGTCATTTCGTCGTCACCGTTCAACCCAAACCGCATAGTCATAATTTTTTGCTCTCGGTTGGGGAGTTTTAACAAAGCTTCGCGCAGTAGCTCTCTTTCTACTCCGCCTTCCACGTCTGAATATACGACGTCTGCGTCCGTACCCATAACGTCGGATAAAAGTAGTTCGTTGCCTTCCCAATCGGTATTTAAAGGCTCGTCGAAGCTTACTTCTTGCTTAATTTTAGACATACGGCGAAGGTACATTAAAATTTCGTTTTCAATACAGCGCGAGGCGTAAGTTGCAAGCTTTATATTTTTATCTGAACGGAAGGAATTAATAGCCTTAATTAAGCCTATCGTGCCAACCGAAACTAAATCGTCGCCGTCTATTCCCGAGCCTTCAAACTTTTTTGCTATGTAAACGACTAAGCGTAAATTATGTTCTACCAAAGCGGCTTTAGCGTTTTCGTCGCCCTGTTCTAATCGGGTTATTTTTTCCGTTTCTTCTTCGCGGGAAAAAGGTAAAGGCAAAGCCTCGTTTCCACATATGTAATCGAGTGAATTTTTATGAAAAAATAGAGCAAAAATTTTTTTAATTTTGTCTAACAACTAATTTACCTCCGACAAATCGGGATGAAGTACGGCGCTATTTATTGGCGTTGGGCTTATCCCTATTTTTACTTTTTTAACAGTTTTAACCTTATCTTCTGTAATTATTTCAATTTTATCGGCGGTGAAAACCTTTATAATTTTGCTACCTGCTACGGTATGTATTTTAACACTTTCAAAAAGGGCGTTTTCTTTTAAAATTTGACTTGCAGCACCTTCTGATATTATACTGACGGGTTGCCCAAAACAGTAAACTTTATTGCCACTATCGAAAAACGCTTGTTCTTCCACGCTAAATTGCCCCACGAATATGCGGCATTTAACGGCAATTTTATCAATTTTGCCCTTATATTTATCCGCAAGAGCTTTAACGGCTAAAACTATTATTAAAACAAAAAAAATTGGAATTGCAACGGGCACGGAGGAGATATAAAATCCGCCGCCAACCGTGTAGCTTATATTAAAAAATGCAAATAGCGCACATAAAATTCCGCCTGTTAAAAAGGTTAAAATATAAAACGCCGATACAAATTTTATAAGCGGTTTTGCCTTATTAAATTTTGCACATATAACGCACAATATAAAGCCGAATAATATTTTAATTATTTGCAAAACTAACGCGGGTAATTTTATTAGCGGAGCAACAACTGCAAATGCCGCGCCTATTGCCGACGATAAGGCAATTTTTTTAAAAGAACATAAATTTTTCGTTGCAAGCTTTGCGCCGTAAAGTAGACAAAAGTCCATACAAAAATTTTCGGCGAGAGCAAGCTCGATATAAATCTGCATTGCAAAAGCTATTATAAATGATTATAGGGCGATAAAAAGGTAAAAAAAAGGCGGAACTCGTCGAATTCCGTCGTTTTTCGTTTTGTATTAAGTTAAAAAGTTATCGACTTTAAAAGCTCTTCCACTTCTTCCGTGTTATTGCATTTGAACAACTTTTCCTTTAAGGCTGATGCTCCGAACTGCCCCTTTATATAAAAGGCAATCATTTTGCGCATAAAAACTGTAGCAAATCTTTCGCCGAAATAGTGACGAATTTGCGTTATTTGCTTTTGTACCAACGCTTTTTTCTGCTCGTTAGTTAAAGGGTTTTCTATCAATTCGCCAAAAATCCACGGCGCATACATTGCACCCCTTGCAACGGCTATTCCGTCTGCGCCCGTTTTATCCATAAGCTCGTTTGCGTCTTTAAGCGAGAACACTCCGCCGTTTGCAATTACCGGTATTTGTACGGCGTTTTTAGCCTTTTCAATTTCAGAAAAATTAACGTCGCCAGAATAAATTTTGCTTTTCGTTCTACCGTGAATACATATCATATCCGCGCCGCTATCTTGGCACATTTTTGCAAATTCGGTGGTTACTATGCTTGAACTATTAACGCCTATTCTAAATTTTACCGAAACGGCTTTACCGCTTTTTTTGCAAGCTTTTATAATTTTTGAAGCGAGCGGCATATCGTTTAAAAGCGCGCTGCCTTCACCGTTATTATAAATTTTAGGCATGGGACAACCCATATTAATATCTATTAAATCGAAGGGCGCAATATCTTGTCCACACGCCGCCTTTTCAATAAAATAAGGGTCTGCGCCGAATAATTGAACGGCTTTTATTCCGCTATATTCGGGCGTTATAATTAACATATCTCGCGTGTTTTGACTATTATAACACAGTCCCTTTGCGCTTATCATTTCTGTAAACGTTAAGCCTGCGCCCGCGTCGTAGCAAGTTTGACGAAACACGGCGTTAGTGTAACCTGCAAGCGGGGCTAAAAATACGTTATTTTTTGTATGTAGTTTGCCTATTTTAATTTGTTTTAAGTGCATTTTTTGCCTTTACGTAATAATAATCGAGTTCTAATTCGTTTAAGTCGGTCATATTTTTGCCGTCAGCTAAAATAAGCTCTTCGCATTTAATAAAGCGGTTGGTAAATTTATCTATAGACTGAGTTAAAGCCTGTTCGCAATCTACGCCCGCAAGCCTGCACACGTTTATTGCGGCAAAAAGTAAATCGCCTGACTCTTCTTCTATTCCCATTTTATCTTCGTTTACAACTGCAGTTATAAGCTCTTGCAGTTCTTCGTTTAATTTTTCGGCTGCCGATACGGGGGACAAGAAGTCCATACCCGATTTTGCCGCACGTTTTTGCACCTTTTGGGCGCGCATACAAGCGGGGAAGGTTGTGGGAACTGCCAAAAGCGTTTCGCCGAAGGTTGATTGGTGTTTTTCTACAGTTTTATTCTTTTCCCATACGTTTAACGCGTCGTCGCTATTGGTAGCTTTATCTTTGCCGAATATGTGCGAGTGGCGGAAAATTAATTTTTTTACTACGTCGGAAGTTACGTCCATACTGCCGAATTCGCCAATTTCTTCTTGCATTACGGTGATAAACGCCGCCTGTAAAAGCAAATCGCCCGATTCTTCTTTAATCATTTCAGCGTCGTTTTTATTTATTGCGTCAACTAGTTCGTAAGCTTCTTCAATAATATTTTTTCTAATACTTTCCTTGGTTTGAACCCTATCCCAAGGACAACCGCCTGGAGCGCTCAATAAACGGATAATTTCTTCTAAATCTCGGTAATCGTAGCGTTCTTTAGTTAAAAATTTATTACTTTCAACCGCAACGGAGCAAGAATAATTATACTTTTTTTGGCGGTCGATTTCGTAGATTTTAATTTTTTTGGGCTTATTTTCACATATAAAAGTGCAAGGGCTTTCTTCACCGAATAAGTCGGATAAAGCTACTTTAACTTGGCTTGCAATATAAGCGCCGTCGATATCGTAAACGACTGCTGCATGACAAGGCTTTAAATTATTTATATCGTAGGCGGAAATTCCGCTTACTTGAACGCTTTTAAGCTTGGCAAGTGAGCTTGCGTTTGCAAGCTTGGATACGCCTTCTATAACCTCTACGTTTTTACTGCGGCTTAAAATAATTTTGCAGGCAATATCTTCGCAAACGGCGCCGTCTACACAGTAAACGACGTTTTGTTCTTTAGCACAATCTAACACCGTTTTTGCAAGTTTTTTGTTTAAAGTGTCAAAGTTGCGACTGCGTTCAAAAAGATAATCTAAACTTTCTACTTGATAATTTTGCAAACTTTTGAAGGACTTTGTAAGCGCCGTGCGCGCGAAAATTTTGGTTGCGTTATCTAAAGCAATTTTGCCCTTTAAAGTTAAATCGTTATCGTCCGTTCCTAAACCTATAAGCGTTATTTTCATGATGAGCTCCTTCCCTTATAATATACCAAAAATTTAAAATTACCGCAACCAAATAAGCGCAATTTGCCGAGATTGCCGCGCCCAATATTGAAAGCGAGGTAAATTTAATTAAAAGAGCGGTTAAAATTACGCGCAGAAAAGAGCTTACCCATTGAGATATAGTGCTTTTAAAGGGCTTACCTAAAGCCGTTATGCACGCCGAAGAAGTTTGCACGAGCGAAGAAGTTACCGCGTTGATTGCCATTATTTTTACTAAATTAATTAAAAGCGTTTTTTCGGAGGCAGAAAGGTTTTTGAATATTAGGTTGGCGGCTACGGGCGACAAAAAATAAAGTGCAACCGAGCAGGGAAAAGATATTGCCAGCGTTATTAATAAGGCTTTATACGCCTTTCGTTTTGCCAACGCCATATTGCCTTTTGCGGCAAGTGGTGATATTTGCGGAACGCTTGCTGCTGCCAAGCCGTAAGTTACTGAAACGGGCAAATTTATTATAGTTAAGGCGCACCCCGAATAAACGCCGTAAATTGCCGTGGCGTTTTGCGTGATTTGCTTTAATAGGCGAACGGCAACTACGCTTTCTAAAAGCTGGGATAAAGGCATTGCTATTGCCGTAAAAGTTAAGGGAATAGTGTATTTTAATATTGCTAAAACGGGTGCTTGTTTAGGCTTAAAAAGCGGTTTTACTTCCGTACTATGCCCCAAATAATAAAAAATTGCACCTATCGTAGTAACGCCTTCCGCTAAGGTTACGGCAAACAGCGTAGACGCCACGGCACGGGTTAAATTAGCCCTGTTTACATAGGCGAAAATGCAACCTATTGCGACCTTTACGGCTTGTTCCGATATTTCCGTTACGGCGGTGGGAATCATGTTGCCTTTGCCTTGAAAATAGCCGCGAATTACCGATAAAACAGATACGAAAAATACGGCGGGTGAAAGCGCCTTGCAGCAAAACTGAACTGCGTTTTCTTGCATAGCGTAAGATAGTGGCGCAGATAACATATACATTAACGCCGAGCCTAAAAGACCTATTATTCCGTAAAGTTTTAGCGCCGTTTTTTCAACGCCGAAAGCTTTGCCCGAAGAGATTAAACGGGCTATTCCAGTCGGTATTCCAGAAGCGGAAACGGTTAAAAGTATGCAATATAGCGGATATACCATTTGATAAATTCCCATACCTTTTCCGCCTAGAATATTGGTTAAAGGTATTCGGTATACTGCGCCCAAAAGTTTAGATATAAAGCCGCCCAACGATATTATAAACGCACCAACTATAAACGACTGTTTGCTTTTAATTTTCGACATATGTAAAAAACCGCACTTTTATGCGGTTTTAATTTAAAATTGATTTGCAAGTATGGTTGCCGAAAGCTGCGCAAGCTTTGCCGCAGAAGATTCTATTTTTGCGCCTTGTTCGGTGGAGATAAGCGCAACCGCACCTAAACAGTCGCCACCGCTTACTATTGGAACGATTATTTGAGCGGTTATTTCCGCTTGGCTCTCTTCGCAAATAGGAACGACGTCGCCGCCTTCGGAAAGATTGGCTAAATAGCTTTTACGCTCTTCTAAAATTTTTTCTAATTTTTTAGATATAGTTTTACCGCCGAATTCGCGCTTGCCGCTTCCTGCGGCGTATAATACCTCGTCGGTATCGCAAATAACTGCAAGATGCCCCGATAAGTCGTTTAAGCTTTTTGCCGTTCCTTCGGAAAACTGTTCAAGTGATGCTATGGGTGAATATTTTTTAAGCGTTAATTCGTCCCGCTCAGTAAAAATTTCTAACGGATCACCCGATTTTAAGCGAAGGGTGTTGCGTATTTCTTTAGGTATTACTACGCGACCTAATTCGTCTATTCTTCTTACTATTCCTGTTGCTTTCATAAATACTCCTTAAAAGGAAATTAATTCCCAAAAAGAGTATGTGAATTATTGTTTTGATTATGCAAAATTTATATTTATACACTAAAAAAAGGACGAGCCGCAAAAGCTCGTCCCAAAAGTTATTTATTTTTACTTTT
>JAGAMH010000075.1 GCA_017624815.1 Clostridia bacterium | reverse complement strand
TCTATTAGTAATATTTTGTAACTTGTTTAATAAAAGCGCGCGGTTAGCTTTTTCGCCTTCTCCCGAAAATCTTGCCGAATATACCCCAGGCGCACCGTTTAAGGCGTTAACGCATAAGCCGGAATCGTCGGAAAGGGTAGGCAAATTAAGCGCCTTACAAACGGCCAAGGCTTTAATATAGGCGTTTTCTTTAAAGGTTTTGCCCGTTTCTTCCACGTCTTGGTTAAAGCCTAAATCCTTCATGGGAATAACTTCAACGCCCTTAAAAATATTTTTAATTTCCTTTATTTTTCCCGCGTTGCCACTAGCAACTACGATTTTTTCTATCTTCATAATTTTATTATACTATAAATACTCAAAAATGTAAAGACCTATTTTACCATTTAAGTCTATGCAGTTGCCCTTCTACGTTAAAACCGTTAAAATCTTGTTGTCTTAACGCTTCGTAAACGCAAATTGCAACCGAGTTAGAAAGGTTTAAACTGCGTGTTTGGTCTATCATAGGTATACGCAAGCACGTTTGGGGGTTGGCTTTTAACAGATCTTCGGGCAATCCTTTAGATTCTTTGCCAAACACCAAAAAATCTCCGCTTTTAAATTGCGCGTCGCAATGCCTGTTTCTTCCCTTGGTAGTAAGGTAGTAAAAAGTCGCTTCGGGGAAGGACTTTTTCACTTCTTCAAAATTATCGTAATAAAAAATTTCTACCGCATCCCAATAATCAAGCCCCGCGCGCTTTAAATATTTATCGCTAACTTCAAAGCCCAAAGGGCGCACAAGGTGAAGCTTGCAACCGGTCGCAGCGCACGTTCTTACTATATTGCCGGTATTTTGCGGAATTTCAGGTTCTACTAAAACAATATTAAACATAATAATCTCCAAAATTTATTTTATAATAAAAGATTAATTTTTGCAAGCAATAATAGCTTTTTTGCGTTGAAATTTAACATAATACTTTTATATACAAAATATTTGACAGTATTCGACAAAACTGTTAAAATTGTAGTAGTTGTAAAATTTTCGTAATAAATTTGTAAAAAACGGAGAAATTATGGTACTGCAAATAATTTATAAATTATTTATGGTTTTAGGCGGCGTTGCCGTTTTCATGATAGGTATGGAAATGATGGGCAACAACTTGGAAAAAGCCGCAGGTAAAAGCATCCGCTCGCTTATGGGTAAGGCTGCTAAAAACCGTATTACTGGAATAGGTACGGGTGCTGCAGTAACGGCAATAGTTAATAGCTCTTCGGCAACTACCGTTATGATCGTAGGTTTCGTAAACGTTGGTCTTATGACGTTAGCACAAGCCGTTCCCGTAATTATGGGCGCAAATATAGGTACTACCATATCGGCGTTTATTATGGCGCTTTCAACAGGCGACGCAGTCGTTGATATTACTGCAATATTTGCATTGGTAGCCTTTATAGGTTTGTTTATTACTATGGCGGTTAAAGACGATAAAGTTAAGCGCGTAGGCTATATATTAGCGGGCGTAGGCTTAATTTTCGTAGGCTTAAACGTAATGTCCGTTTCAGTTAAATCGCTTACTGCAGAAGGTAGCGAAACTCGTGCAGCAATAGATAGTTTATTTATAAGCTTAGGTAAAAATAGCGAAGCTCTTTCTTGGGAAATGCCCGTTTTATTCCTTATAGGTATGGCTTTAACGGCAATAATGCAAGCATCTTCAGCTGTTACGGCAATTGCTATTACGTTGGCTTCTGCAGATCTTATCAGTTTTGAAATGGCAATGTTTATAGTAATGGGTACAAACGTAGGTACTTGCGTAACGGCGTTAATGTCCTCTATGGGCACTAGCGTAAACGCAAGGCGTGCGGCTATCGTTCACTTACTATTCAACGTTATAGGTTCGCTTATATTCTTCGTGCCTATAGCAATATTTGGACACGATATAGCTATTTTATTGGAAAAGTTAATGAACGGAAACGTTCAATGGCAAATTGCAATTTTCCATATGATTTTCAATATCGTAACAACGGCGTTGCTTATGTGGTTCGATAAGTATTTAGTTAAGCTCGCTTGCGTAATCGTTCCCGAAAAGCAAAGCGAACAACCCGTATCCAAAATTCAAGTTTTGGACGATCGTTTACTTAAAAGCCCTCCCGTAGCCGTTGGCGAAGTAAGAAAGGAAATTGTAAAGATGAGCGAGCTTGCCTTCAACAACTACAAGCTTTCCATTCAAATGTTACTTAGCGGTGATACTTCTATGCAAGAACGCTTCGATGAAACGGAAAAAGAAATTAACGGATTAAACCGCTACATAACTTCGTTCTTAGTAAAACTTTCTTCCCGTGAAATTACCGAAAACGACGAAAGAAAGGTTGGTTCGTTCTACCACGTAGTATCCGATATAGAACGCGTTGGCGACTACGCGCAAAATATTACCGAATACGCACGGCAAATGGTTGATAGAAATCAAGAATTCTCTGATCATGCTATCGACGAAATTAATAAAATGGATTCGCACTTATCCAACCTTTACGAACTCGTTAAAATTACTTTCGCAAATAAAGACAGAAGCAATTTTGCTCAAATAGAAGTAGAAGAACAAGAAACGGATAAGATGAAGGCGCAAATGCAACAATCGCACCTTCGCCGCATGAACGAGGGTAGATGCACCGCCGAAGTTGGCGCAGTATTTTTACAACTTGCCGCTGATATGGAAAGAATTGGCGACCATATGAACAATATATCTAACTCCGTAAAAGATTACGAATAATAAAAATAGCCGGCTTAATTAAACGTTAAGTCGGTTTTTTATTAAATTTTATTGACAAATAAGATTAAATCCTATATAATACAATTAAGATTGAATATTATTTAGGAAAAATTATGAAAAAGGAAAGAAACACTAAACAAAAAAAGGTAATATTAGACGCGTTGATTGCAATGGGGCATCCCACCGCACAAGAGCTTTTCGATTATTTGCACGAACAAAACCCAACGCTTAGCAGGGCAACCGTTTTTAGGGTGCTTTCTCAGTTTGCAGAAAGCGGACATATTCGAAAAATAACTATGACGGGTAGCGACGCTCGCTTCGACGCAACTATGAAACCGCACGCTCATATGCTTTGCGTAAATTGCGGAACGGTGCAAGACGCGTTTGTAAAGGACTTCGACGTTGCTCTTTGCACCGACGAGTTGCACGGCTTTAAAATCTATTCAGCCGAACTTAATTATTTAGGTTGTTGCAAAAACTGTTCGGGTAATAGTTAGGGGTATATATGAAATACGTTATCGTAACGGGTGCAAACGGCGGTATGGGCAAAGCTGCGGTAAGCGCTTTTAAAAAGGCGGGGTACTTCGTTTTTGCGCTCGATATTGCCGAATGTGAAAAGCAAGAAAACGTTTTACCTATTAAAGTGGATTTAACGGACGAAAACAGCGTTTTAAGCGCTTTTAATATGGTTAGCAGTATTACTGACGATTTGGCGGCAATAGTGCATTTTGCGGGCGTTTATACGCTTGATTCGTTGGTGGAAATTAGCGAAGAAAAATTCGTTAAAGCTTTTAATATTAACGTGTTTGGCGTATATAGAATAAACAAAACTTTTTTACCCCTTTTAAAGGGTGGCAGTAAAATAATAATAACCACAAGCGAGCTTGCTCCGCTAAATCCGCTACCTTTTACTGGATTATACGCCGTAACCAAAAGCACGCTTGATAAATACGCCTATTCGCTACGTATGGAGTTGCAGTTATTAAACATTTCCGTTACGGTGTTGCGCCCCGGTGCGGTCAATACGGGAATGCTTGGCGTATCTACCGCCGAGTTAGATAAGTTTTGCAGTACAACTCAGCTTTATACTTGCAACGCAAAGCGCTTTAAAGGCATAGTGGATAGGGTAGAAGCCCGCAACGTTCCCCCAGAAAAGGTGGCAAATAAGGCGTTGAAAATTTTAAATAAAAAACGCCCTAAACATATATATAAAATCAACCGCAATCCGCTTTTATTGCTTTTAAACGTATTGCCGGCTCGCATGCAAACTTGGATAATAAAAAAGATATTAAAATAGAAGAAACGCCGCCGCGAATATCTTTCGCGGCGGCGTATATTATCTTTTTACTATTCTTTTGTATTTAAGCTCGTTTTTAAATAAAGATAAATTATAATCAGGTTTTTCGTTTTTTGGTAAAAAGCTCGTCGTTTTCCAATCGTAAGTTTTTTCGGTAACGTTCCACCATACTTTTTCCTTAAATATAACCGAATTAAGCTTAGTGCAACAATAAAATGCGTCGCATTCTATAACAGCGGTGGTGTCGCCTATTATAACCTTAGTTAAGTTACTGCAGTCGGCAAACGCTCGGTTGCATATATGGTGTATGCCTTGAGTGTTAAGTTCGGTAATTTTAGTGTTTCCCAAAAAGGCGTATTCACCTACTATTTTAATGTTAGAAGGAACTTTATCGGCGTTTATTGCCACTATAAGTTTTTTATTCGCAGTATCAATAATACATCCGTCTTTATAGGTAAAGGGACTGCCATTTGCAAGCTTTATATTACGCACGCCCTTTTCAACGTTCCAACCGCCAAGTTGCGTTACGCTTGCTGGTATGGTAAGTTCAGAAGTGGTAAAATTAGATAACGCTAAATTTTCAATCTTAGTTAAATTGTTCGGCAATATTAGCTTTTCAATTTCCTCAACGCCGTTAAAAGCATTATTTTTAAGAACGGGTAAAGAGGTAATTTTAAGTTCTTTAAAACGTTTTGGTATTTCGCCTATAGTTGTAGAAGAGTTGTGTATATCTTGTAAAGTAAAAAGCTCGGCAAGCGAATACGCATCACACATTGGCAAAGTTAAATATTCGGGGGTAGTGCCAAATAGTGCGCCCTTTTCTAAAAAAATTTAAGGATCGTCAAAAGTAATTTCCACTTCGCAACTGCACGCGCAGAACGCTCCTGCCTTAACTGTTGCCAAGTTAGAAGGAACAACGCTTCCGCACGCCGCAAATACGAGAGTATCTTTGCGTATAAGGCAGTTATTAATAACCTTAAATCCCTCAAAATCACCTTTGATGATAGAAAGCTTTTCAAGTGAAAAACAGTTGTAAAAAGCAAGCGGAGAAAATTCGTTTAAAAAGTTGGAAAAAATAACCTTTTCAATATCGCCGCAGTTAGCAAAGGCAAATGGCGGTATTTTTCTTACGTTAGAAAGGTTTAATACGGTAATATCCTCGTTCTTTTCAAAACAAACGTCCGCTCCGTAAAAGGTGGGGCAAGAGCAATAGTTGCCAAAAATAGTCGCACACCAAGATTCAACGTCGTCTGCCGTAACGCTAGAAAGCGCGGTGCATCTTAAAAACGCGTCGCGTCCAATTTGCTTTACGGTAGACGGGATATAAACGCTATCCAACGCCGAGCAGTTATCAAACGCCCTGTCGCCAATAAACGTTACGCCGCGCGGTATGGTTATTTCGTCTAAAGAAGAACAGTCAGAAAAGGCGCATTCTTCAATTCGGGTAAGCCCTTGTGGGAGTTCTATATAATTTAGTTTACTGCAAAAGGAAAAACAATGATTTGGTATAACGCCAAGCGTTCCCTCAAAATAAACGTCCGTTAAATTAACACAATTTGCAAAACAACCTGCTTTAATTTCTTGAATAAAATCGGGCACGCTAATAGTTTGCAAATTTTTGTTTTTGCATTTAATTAAAACTATGTTGCCGTTAGAAAGTTTTTCGTATTCAAAATCTTTATAAATTAAAAATTCCGCAAATTCTTCTCTATTAAGGTCGTTAAACATTTTTTGTACGGGCGCTTGGCAATTTTTGCAAAAGGGCGCACCGCTAAGTTTAGCTCCGCAGTTGGGACAAAATTTCATAAGTCCTCCTAATAGTTACCCCCTGCGCAACGCGCAGGGGGATTGAAATTACGCTCTAAAACCGCTAAAAGGTTTGGGTTCGTCGTCATTTTTAAAAAGTTTGGCAAAAGTGTATTTAGGTCCGTTAAACGTGCAGTTGTTAAAGGGCGCAACGGAGTTTAATCCGTCGGAATTGTGCCAGTTTTTATAATCTCCGTTTGCCGCCGCAACGTAGCTTCTTATAAATTGCGAGGTTATAACGGGCTTATAAAGGCGCTTAACGTACATTTCGCCGGGGTGAATATTATCCAACTCGCTAACGGGTACTAACGCCGCCTCGCAAATGGTGTTATTGTCGGGGTTAAGCTCCGATTCAAGCGTGGGTATGCTGTGTTTACCGCATTCTTTAGAGAAAATTTCTTTAGTTTCTCTGTTTTGCGCGCCAAGGAAAATTTGCGCGTTGCAGTTATCCCTTATAATAACCGAACGGTCAGCGCCGTAAACTACGTCTATCTGTTTATAAGATTGAACTGCTAAGTGGAACCAAATATTTCTCGAACGGGAGGTGGAGATTTTATTTTCAAAATCTTTAATTTCGGGGATATTGCCAAATTCGTCTAACAAGAAATGAAGTGCGCGCTTAGTTTCGCCGTTTTCAAAGCGTTCAAGCATCTTTCTGTATACCCAGTCGATAAATAAGCCCGCAACTTTAAAGTCACTCTTTTCATAGTCGCGAGTAACGATAAATATTGCAAAAGGTTCGTCGTTATATATATCGATAGTATTGCCCGTGGTAAGCGCAAAAATATGTCCTTGGAACCAGTCCTTAATAGCACCGTCGAAAACACCGCAATAGCTACGCATGGTATTGGGAGCGTTTGCAAGGGCGGTAGACATTAAAAATTCGCACTTTCTGTCTTTACCTTTAAGTAAGGGGTGAGAGTCAAGGCGTTCTTCGCCGTTTAAAATGGGCATTTTAAGCGCTTGGTAATAATCTTGCACCGTTTTAATGGTCATCATATCTGCGGTAAAGCCTGATTTTTCGTTTACGGCGTCTTCAAGCATACAATGTAAAACGCCCTTTAAAAGGTCTTGTGCGCCGTATTCCCACGAAGGATCTTTGGTAGACTGAACGGATATAAACATGTTGGAAAACTGGTTGATAAGTCCGTCTATTTCAGCTTCTAAAAAGTCCTTTTCAAATTCAAGGTAAGAATCTAACTCCTGCGTGTCGGGGAACGCCATTCCGTTATATTCTATATAGTGGAAACCGTCTTTAGGCATAACGCCCATAATCTTTAATTTGGGATTAACGGGGAATTCTTTTAAAGTCCAGTTATTGCCCATATTTTTAATTTGCATTTTCAAATCGTAAAGTTCGCTAAGAGGGTTCCACTTATCCGAGCGGATTAAATCTTTAAAGTTTAATATATAAGTTTTATAACCGCAATCTACAAGGTGCTTAGCATTTCTTTCAAAAAGTTCGCCCTTGGGGTCGGTTATAAAAAGGTTGGGCTTATTTTTCTGAGATGATATAGCCCTTAATTGAGGTTCTATACAACCCGTAGTTTTACCGCTTCCCGTAGTACCAACGTAAATTTCGTGCGAGAAAGGTAAGTAATAATAGCGCAACTTGCACGCCTTTTTTTCTTCGGGAGAAAGCTTTTTAAACGCTTCTTGCGAATAAGCAGTGCCGTCGGGTGCAACGTAGTCGCTCGCAAAGGGATAGCCTTCAACTTCCGTTTTAGGTAAATCTTCGTAATAAACGGTAGTTAAACCGTCGCTTTCTTTAAGTTGGTCGTATTTTACCTTTTTGCCGCTTTCTAAATATTGGTCTATATATTTGCGTCTTATGCGTTCCGTAGCTGACGAGTGTTTCATAATTCGCTCCTTTATCTTAAGATTCTTGCTTGGTAATAAAACCCAAGCTCATTCTAGGTCTTTCAATAGCGTTAGTAACGTTTTTCCACGATAAGTCTTTATAGTTGTTTATGTAGCTCATAATGTCGCTATAATCCAACTTTTCGCTCGTAATAGCTTCGATAAACGAATAGTCTATATTCTTTTTATCAAACGCGTGAACTACGTCTTGCACTATAGACGCAATATATACGAAATACGTTTTTGCGCTTTCCGAAAAATCGTTTTTAACGTTGTCGGGAATAACGGTAGTGCCGCTCTTTAAAAACTTTTTGCAAAGTTCAACCACTTCGCTATACGTTTTGCTCTTTTCGTCGTCTTTTTTAAGTTTATACGCGTAAGATAAATATCTAATCGACGTAATATCGCCCCAAAGTGAACATTGAGTAAAGCGCTTAATAGCGTAATCTAAATTTACCGAACAGCCTATACCAAGCAATTTTAAAATACCTGCTTGGCGCGCGCATATTATGTTGCCACTTTCGCCTGCAGACTCAATTTTGCAAAAGCGTACTTTAGCTTGATAGGTCTTGTAGTGGCTATAATCAAACCAACCGGGGTTAACGCCCGCGTCGGGTTTGTCGTGCATTTCCGAAAGTTTAGCCAAAACGTCGCACTTTATGTCGCCCAAAACGTCGATATCCGTTAAGTTGTCGCCAAAGCGTCTTTCCGAATATACGGCAAGTCTGTCGGTAGTTAAGCCCAATTCTGCAAGGTCTTCTAAAATAATCTTAGAGCAAATTTTAACCGTTTTTGCGTCTAATCCAAACGCCGCCCCGATAAAATCTATAATCTTGGTTGCGTCTTTATAAAAAGTTTCCGACGGAGTATTGCACATAATAGTGGTGGATAGAACCATGTTATAAAACGCGTCGTAATTTTCAAATATGCTTTCGTACATACCATCACTTCCTAAAAATAATATAAAACCATTATACAATGTATTGTATAATTTGTCAATAGGCATTTTAATCAAAGCTTGACTTTTAACCTATATATATGCTATAATTTTTACGGTATAGAACTGTAAGGAGGCGCAGCGTGATAACCGATAATTTTAAAGTTAAAAATTTAGGCAGAATTTTTAAACGCAGCGACGTTAGCGCCGACTCCGTTTTAAAGGAAGACGGGCTTTCGGTAGAATATTATCATCTGCTTGAAAAAAGCGCGTTACACGTAAATTTGCCCGAACCTATCGGCATGGAAGCGTTGCCCACATTGCACTACTTGG
>JAGAMH010000074.1 GCA_017624815.1 Clostridia bacterium | reverse complement strand
TTTGATTATTTTTTAGTTTTATATTATAATTTTATATGAATAAAATTTAAGGAAGTTTAATTATGAAATTAGGTGTTGTAGGTTTACCCAACGTTGGTAAATCGACGCTATTTAACGCAATAACTCACGCAGGCGCAGAAGCTGCTAACTATCCCTTTTGCACCATTGAACCTAACGTTGGCGTTGTTGCCGTTCCCGACGAAAGGTTAGATAAACTTGCGGCTTTATATAATAGCCAAAAGGTTACCCCCGCTATCGTTGAATTCGTTGACATTGCAGGTTTGGTAAAAGGCGCTTCTAAAGGTGAAGGCTTAGGCAATAAGTTTTTATCTCACATCAGAGAATGCGACGCTATCGTTCACGTAGTTCGTTGCTTTGAAGACAGCAATATTACCCACGTTAGTAACAAAATTGACCCTATCGGTGATATTGAAACTATTACGTTAGAACTTATTTTATCTGATATTGAAGCCGTTTTAAAGCGCCAAGACAGAATTAGAGCAAGCGCACGCGGCGGTGCAAATAAAGAAGCGGCGGCTGAATTTGCCTTTTTGGAAAAATTACAAAAGTTTTTAGAAACGGAAAAGCCGGCACGACTTTTTGAATGCGACGAAGATGAAAAAGTTTTACTTGATAACCTCTTCCTTTTAACCAATAAACCAGTAATTTACGCGGCAAACATATCGGAATTCGATATGGGCAAGGAAGAAAACGAAATTCCTTTGGTTGTAAAAGTTAAAGATTACGCAGCAAAAGAAGGTAGCGAAGTTTTAGTTATATGTGCTAAAACTGAAGAAGAACTTTCTATGATGTCGCCTGAAGATTCGGCAATGTTTTTAGAAGAGCTTGGTCTTAAAGAAAGCGGACTCAACCGCCTAATTAAGAAAAGTTACGAACTTTTAGGTCTTATTTCTTACCTTACTGCCGGGGAAAAAGAAACGAGAGCTTGGACTATTGTTAAAGGCACTAAAGCGCCCCAAGCTGCAGGTAAAATTCACAGCGACTTTGAAAAGGGCTTTATTCGTGCAGAAATAGTTGATTGGCAAATTTTATTGGAGTGTAACGGTTTAGTTGGTGCTAAAGAAAAAGGCAAGGTACGCTCAGAAGGAAAAGAATACGTTATTAAAGACGGCGACGTCGTATTATTTAGATTTAACGTTTAATTAAAAGGAGATTATTATGACAACTAAAATTAACCACCAAAATTTAGGCGAAATTGTTTATGAAGAAAGCTTTTGGACAGGCAAAAAAAGCCTTACAGTAAACGGTCGTCAATTGCAAAAAATTAACAAAAAGACCTTTTCGTATGCAGAAGGTGACGTAAGCAACGTTGCCGTTATTAGCGGAAACTTTATATCCGGCACTAAACTTTTAATTAATGGAGAAGTTGTTCAAATTACTCCCCCTGCCAAGTGGTACGAATACGCAATGTCTATTGCCATTTTCGTTTTAATTATGGTATGGGGAAATTCAGTAGCTCTTTGCTCTATTTTACCTGTTGTTGGAGGAGCAATCGGCGGTGCTATAAGCGGCGTATTTACGATTCTTAACTTAGTATTAATTAAAAAGACTAATAACATTTTGTTAAAGCTTTTAATATCGTTAGGCTTTATGGCTATAACTTTTGGCATTTGCTTAGCAATTGGCTTTGCTATCGTTTTAGCTTTAATATAATAAAAAAATAAAACTCCCACCGCACGGTGGGAGTTTTTTTGTATAAATTAAATTACTTTAATTCAGCGAAATACTTAATGGTTCTAACCATTTGAGAAGTGTAAGAGTTTTCATTGTCGTACCAAGCAACTACTTTAACTAAAGTGGTGCCGTCGCCCATGCTCATGCACTTGGTTTGGGTAGCGTCGAATAAAGAACCGTAAGTAATACCAACGATATCAGAAGATACAACTTCGTCTTCAGTGTAGCCGTAAGATGCGGAAGATGCAGCCTTCATTGCAGCGTTAACGGTTTTAGCGTCTACTTCACCTTCGCAAACTGCGATAAGTTGAGTTAAAGAACCGGTGGGAACGGGAACACGTTGAGCGCAGCCGTCTAATACGCCGTTAAGTTCAGGGATAACTAAACCGATTGCTTTTGCAGCGCCGGTGCTGTTGGGAACGATGTTAACTGCAGCAGCTCTTGCTCTTCTTAAGTCGCCCTTTCTGTGAGGTCCGTCAAGTACCATTTGGTCGCCGGTGTATGCGTGGATGGTGGTCATGTAACCTTTCTTAATTTTGCAAAGCTTGTTAAGAGTATCTGCCATGGGTGCAAGGCAGTTGGTGGTGCAGCTTGCAGCGGAAATAACGGTGTCGGAAGCCTTTAAGGTTTCTTCGTTTACGCTATAAACAACGGTGGGAAGATCGTTGCCTGCAGGTGCGGAAATAACGCACTTTTTAGCGCCTGCGGTAATGTGTGCAGAAGCTTTTTCTTTGGAGCAGTAGAAACCGGTACATTCTAATACTACGTCTACTCCTACTTCTTTCCAAGGAAGGTTAGTAGCGTCTTTTTCTGCATAAATTTTAATAGTTTGTCCGTTAACGGTGATGCTGTCTTCGCCTGCAACTACGGATTCTGCATACTTAAATCTACCTTGAGCAGAATCGTATTTTAAAAGGTGAGCGAGCATTTTGGGGCTAGTTAAGTCGTTGATTGCTACGATTTCATAACCTTCAGCGTCAAACATTTGTCTGAACGCAAGACGACCGATACGGCCAAATCCGTTGATTGCTACTTTTACGTTTGCCATAATTTGAATTCCTCCGAATTAATTAAATTTTATT
>JAGAMH010000013.1 GCA_017624815.1 Clostridia bacterium | reverse complement strand
TAAGTTTCTATACTTATAATCTCTCCGTCAACAGTATATTCGCCAACTGCGTCTTGTGCAAAAACTGCGTTATATTGAGTATAGTATCCGTTCATATGCCCTAAAGCGTCGGCTAAATCGCCGTCTAACGGGCTATGGATAAACACCATATTCAACTTTTCGGAATACTCGTTAAAAAGTTGTTCAAAGTGAGGAATTTCTTCTACGCAAGAAGGACACCACCAACCCCAGTAATTTAATACCGTAACCTTACCTTTATAATCAGAAGGTTTAAACGTTAGCTCGTCTTTATCCAAAAATTCGCCGTTTTCGCCGCGTTCGTAAATTTCAAGTTCAAATTCGGGGCAAACGCTACCAACTAACGATTCAACCGTTTCGGCGTCCTTTTCGTGGAAGTTGAAAAACCATATTGCAACGCCTAAAACGGCAATAGCCGTAGCCCAAGCGGCAAACTGTAACCAAAAGTTACGCTTTTTAATTTTTTCTGCTTTAGTATTAATTTGCGTTACCGCAACTTCTTTTTCCGTATTTTCAACGGCTACAGCTCCGTCCGTTTTAATTGAAAGTGGTACGGGATTTTCAACTGCGGGCGTATCAATTTCGCTGCCGCGTAAAAATATTTTACTGCCCTTCCAAGTAATAGCTTTGGTGGGGCAAACCTTTATACACTCGCCACAGTTAATACATTCGTGGTCGCCAACCTTTAAAACGTCCATTTTACATTCGGCAACGCACAGTCCGCAATCGGTACATTTATCTTTTTCAAGCTTAATTCCCAAAAGGGCAATTTTATTAAAGAAACCGTAAATTGCTCCAAGCGGGCAAATAAAACGGCAAAATACTCTGTAAATAAATACGCTTGCAACAATAATTACTACCGTTAAACAGAACTTCCAAGTAAATAACCAACCTAAACTGTCGAATAAATCCGATCTATTAGGGTTGGAAAGTAATCCCAACGCTCCGCCTTCAACGCCTGCGGGACATATGTATTTACAAAATCCCGGTGAGGATAAAGCCAAGGGAATTGCAATAACGAAAACTGCCAGCAAAACGTATTTTAAATAACTAATAACTCGGGTATATTTGCTCTTTTTAAGTTTAGGGGTTTTAATTTTGTACGTTAAATCTTGCACTAAACCTATGGGGCAAAGGAAACCGCAAATGGTTCTTCCCAAAAATAGACCAAATAGCGCCAAAATACCCAAAACGTAGTAGGGGGCGGTTTTATCTGCCGAGTTAAGCGCGTTTTGTAACGCACCTAACGGACAAGAACCTATTGCGCCGGGGCAGGAATAACAGTTCATTCCCGGTACGCAAACGTATTTGGTGTTTCCCTGATAAATTTGCCCCGATATATATCCTTTTAAGTTGGCGTTGTAAAGTAACGCCGCGTATAGCTGAATTAATCTGCGTTTGCTTGGAATTAACTTTTTAAAAAAATTACCTATTTTACTAAAAAACTTTTTCATAAATCACCCCAATCCCACGCATTCCATACAAATTTTTATGGCTTTAAGCAACACGTCTTTTGCTCCGCCGTTAAACACGCCTAACACTATAAAGGTAACGGCAACCGCGCCAACGGCAATTTGAATTGCAAGTTTAAAATGTTTTTCGTAAATAAAGGAATACCAAGTTTTTTTCTTTTCTTCTGTGCGGCGTTTTACAATTACGCCCGCTTTTGCGTTTTCGGCAATTATTGCTTTAACTTCTTTAATTTGCATTTTTGCGTTTATATCGGTATATATCAACGCGCCGATAACTAAAGCAAACGTTGCCAAAACAAAAGGACCTATACGCGATATTATTTGTAAAACGTTTTGCGTTATTTCGGTTTTTTCAATTTTAGATAAAAATATTACCGCAATTATTACAGTAACAGCCGCAAAAATAATACATACGCCCCAAACTATCCTTAAAATAAGCTCGTTTTTGCTAACTTTGCAAACGCCCGTTTCAGGTAGTTGTCCTTTAAGCTTTTTAAGCGTTTTAGTAGGACTAAAGCTTGGAATAAGCCGTTTCTTTTCGGGAGGGAATACCGTCCAAATAATTCCGCCTGCAATTATCGCCGCAATCCATAAAATACGGGTATGGCAATTTGCGAAAGTTTTTCGGCAACTATTTCACGGCTAAACGGTTTGTCGCCCATGCCGTAAATGCGCAGCGTTTGCATAATAAACAACGCCCCCACAATAACGGTAAACACGCCCAAAGCCGTTGCGTAAATTAAACGCAGTTTACGCGCTTTTTCTTCCGTCATAAAAACTCCTTAAATATTTAATTAAAAGCCGCAAAAATAGCGGCGTTTTTATTCTTTTATTTTATACTAAAACGCCCGTTTAGTCAAGCGTTTGTATAATTATACTCAAACAAATAAATGAATAAATGTATAATTTTTTGCATAAAATCAAACGCGTAAATTGCCTTTAAACGTGCGTGAACGACTATTATTATAATGTAAAGCGCTAAAAAAGGAAAAATTTGTTAATTTTGGCTGTAAAAATTATAAAAAAATTGTATATTTAGTAATAAAATTACGCGCGCGGTAATTATAATACTTGCAATTTACTGTGAAATAATGTATAATCTAATATGCTGTTATTATGTCCTTTTGTGCCCTAACGGCAAAAACGGCTAAAAAAATATGTAAAAAATTAACTTTTAAATAAATTTTACGGAGTAATCAATGAAAAAAATTTTTGCATCGATTTTATTAATTCTCGCTTGCATTTGCTCGGTTACTGCTTTTGCGTGTAAACAAGACGCTGAAAAGTTTAACGTAACCTTCGACGCAAACGGCGGACTTATCAACGGTCAAGCAACGGTAAGCGTAGAAGTAATTTCAGGCGAAACGGTAACCTCTGTAGGTACGCCTGAAAAAGACGGGGAAACTTTTATTTACTGGACTTTAGACGGAGCTGAATACGACTTTACAACCCCCGTAACTTCCAACTTAACTTTAAAAGCCGAATACGGTTCGGCGCAAACGTTAACTTTTACCCAAGGGGAAGGTTATAAATACGTTTTTGAAAACGAAGTGGGAACGTCGGTTGCTTACGGCGCTACGGTAGAATTTGCAGTAGAGCTCGGCGCTTATAAAGACGGCCCTATAACCGTTAAGGCTAACGACCAAGAACTTGCGGTTAACCAAACTTCTGGCAAATACTCCGTAACGGTAACGGAAGCAACCACCGTAACGGTATCGGGCGTGCGCGACGCAGTATCTTCCATGACGGGTAGCGGCACTCAAGACGATCCTTACGTAGTTGCAAAGCCTATCGACTTAAAATTCATTGCCGACAAGGTAAACGCAGGTAGCGCTTCTTACGTTACTGCGCACTATATCATGTACAACGATATAGACTTTAAGGGCGAAGAAATGGAAATCATAGGCGACTTAAGATCGGACTACGCGTATTTCAACGGATATTTTAACGGCAACTCTTACGCACTTAAAAACTTTGTAATCAACGCCGAAAATAAATCCTACGTAGGCGTGTTCGGATGCGTAATGGCAAACCCCTACGACGCAAGCTTGGGAACGCTTTATGCGTTAAGACTTACCGATTACGAAATCAACGCAAGCGTAACGCAAGATATTAATATTTTCTGCGGCTCGTATATAGGTTACGCTCAGGGCGCAAACGTTCACCTTTGCATTGCTGAAGGCGGCGAAATTAACGTTGACGCAGACGATAGCTATTACGCGTTCGTCGGCGGCGCAATCGGCGTTCAAGAATCTATGTACCTTGAAGATTACGACGCAAACTTCATCTCTTCGGTAGCTTATGCAAATATCGACGTTCAAGTAAACGCAAACTCAGGCTCTATTTACGCGGCAGGCGGTATATCCGGTGCGGTGTACGCGGCGGACGCTAACGCAAGCACTTACATCACTTGTAGTTTCTCTTCGGGTAGCGTGATTGGCGCAATGCGTTCGGGCGGTATAGTAGGTTTACTTGGAAGATGGTGTTCCGTTTCCAACAGTTATTCAAAAAGCGAAATAAGCGCTCAATCATCTTGGACGGATAAAACTTTAGGCGAAGAAAACTGCTATGCTTACGGCGGCGGATTAGTGGGCTACGCTGAAAACGATACGTCGGTTGCCGATTGCTTTGCAGTAGGTTCGGTTTCCGCTTACGGTCAGGCGGGCGATAAATACGCGGTGTATGGCGGAATAATCGGCGGTAAAGACGCTGCATATACTGCAACCGTTTCTTCCGAACAGGCGGTGGAAAATAACTGTTACTACGCAGAAGGCGGCGTTGACCAAGACAACGGTATTAACCTTAAAGACGGCAACTTTATTGTAAACAACTTAAAGTGGGGCGACCACGACTGGATTATCGGCAGCTATTTAGACGAAAACGGCGAAACGGTAATTTTGGAATATCCCACCATAAACTACGGTGAATCGGACGTAAATTTAATTCTCACCGTAAACTATAACGGACAAACGGTTGGCGGACAGTCTTCTAAAACTTTATTGGTGGGCGGCGTTCACGTAACGTTGGCTTCTTGGATGGAAAACGGCGATTTAGAAGAATTCGTAGTTGCCGACTCGGGTTTGTGCTCTTACGGATATTTCTTCGATAAAGAATGCACCCGCAAAGTTCCTGCAGGATTTATCACCACTAGAAACATAACCGTATACGTGGGCTTTATCGATTACTCCGCAGTTGAAGGCACTTATTATATACAAAACGATTCAACGACCGAAACGTTGAGCGTAACCTTGTACGACGACGGAACTTTCGATTATTCCGACGGTTCTGCAATAACTTCTTCAACGTATATCTACAACGGCGAGTTTATCGTATTAAAAGATTGTAGATTTGCAAGATATTCTAACTTAACTTTAACCGACGCTACTACGGGCGACGCTTTATCGGAAGTTTTAAAACACGAATTATACGATTTTAGAGCAGACGTAACGGAAAGCGGCATAATAATTTACGACGGCGAAGATGGCGACACTAACGCGTATATCTTAAAATCGCAACCTTTAGTTGCAAGCAAAACGCAAAACGTGCCTTACGGCGAATATTACGTAAAGGGCGCTACTTCAACCGAATATTACACCTTCAATTCCAACACGGTTGGCTATTGCAACGGCGTTAGATTTACTTACGAGCTCGTTGGAACTTCCATCGTTATCAACGACGGTGAAAAATACGGCGAAAACTCAAACGGCAAAATAACTATTGGCGGAGTTGAACTTAAAGCGTACGACGAATTCCAAGGCACTTGGGAATTCTCGGCAACCGTAAACAAAACGTTTACCTTCGACGGTATAGATGCGTGGACCATGTACGACGCAACTGGCAAAACGGCAGTTGAAGACGCTGGTAAGTATACCATCGACAATCAAGGCGCTTTAAACTTTACCCTCACCAACGGAACTAAATGCGTAGCAACCGTAACCGACGGTTATATGCAAATAAAGATGGGCGAAGTTGCTCAAACTTATTACGCTGAAAATAGCTTTAAGGGCGAATGGAGCAACGCCGAAAATAAAATCAGCCTTAAACTTAACGGCATAAGCGCAAACGGAGTAGGTACGGGCGTTATCGATTATCTCGACGTAACCGATTACGAAATTACCTATATGGTTATTGGCTATAATACTATCGCAGCTTATAGCGACGGCGAAATAATGGGCTTCTTCACGTTCAACGGTTACGGCAACCGCTTAGTCGGCGAAGTTTATCTCGCTTCCACGGCGGCTATTACCGCAAACGTAATCTTCCTTAGCCACGACGATTATCAAGGCGAATGGATAAGCGAAGTTGACTTATTTGAACTTATCAGCTTTAACGGCTTTGGTAGTTACACTCAAACGCAAAACGGCGTTAAAGGCTTGGTAACGGTTGGCGAAGACCAAGTGGAATACACTCTCGTTAATTCAACCTTAAACGGTTCATTCACCTACGAAGGCGTAACTTACAATATAAGATACGACGAAGTAAACGGCACAATCACCCTTTCCTACGGCGAAAACACCGTAACTTTACAGCGCAAAGACGCAATGGCAAACACCGTATTAGTTGCGGCAGACGGAACTACCTTCAGCTTCGACGGTTACGGCGAACTTGCAAACGGCGGTAAGATGGTAGAAACTTCTGCAAGCGGAACGGTTAATACCTATACCTACAAGTTGAGCGGAAGCGGCGAAAATCTTGTAATCACTTACGGCGACAATAAAACTATTACCGTAAGCGGCAATAAATACGTAACTTCTAATAACGATCAATTACTCGTTAAAACGTTATTTAGTGGACAATGGGCAATAAGCAATACGTATAACACGTTATCGGTAGCCCACATGACTATCGACGGCAAAATGGACGGCACTTATCTTGGTGACGAAATTGAATTAACTTATATCAACGCAGAAAAACTTTCCTTTGAATACGATAATCAAACTTATTACGTATTCTGGTTGGAAGAAGATAACGCGGCAATTTCTACCGACGAAAGATTAAAGGCTAACAACTACACCGCACTTTCGCCCATAGACGAAGTTTACGGCAAAGTATTTAAAAACGCTCTCGGCGCAAAACTTCAATTCGACGGCATGGCTAAGAGCACTTACACTTACGGTAGAGCAACGACCACCGCTCCCGACGGAAAAGTAACCGAATATTATTACGATTACGATAAGAAGGGCGGACTTATGATGTGGGGCGTTAATACCGTCGGCGGTAGAACGCTTAACTTTAAGCTTCAACCTTGCGACCAATACGTAAGCGGCGCTTACAACTATAACGGTCAAGCTTATAAGCTCGTGGAAATCGATTCGTTCTACCTTATAACTGCAACCGACGAAAGCACGGGTAAAACTTACGAATTCGACGGTATGTCCATAAGCAATAAAAACGGACGCGGAACGGTAGTATGTAGCGACGGGACGCAATATACCTATCAAATCCACGCTTATAACGACGATTACACCGCAAGAGTTTCCTTCTTCACGGCAGACGGCGAACAGCTTATCGTTACCGTAAACTACGAAGACGGACAAAATATAAAAATCATTTTCACCGCAACCGAAGAATAAAAGCAAATCACCTAAAAACACGGTTGTTTCAAAACAACGGAGGTATATATGACTAAAAAAATTAAAGGAATAGCGTGTTTATCGCTTACGGCATTGTTCTCGCTTTCAATGTTCGTAAGTCAAAACGTATCCCTTGCAAAAGGAGACGGCGTAACCACCGTAGGCGGAGTTACTTTAACCGACGTAACAGGCCAAGTGGATATGTCGCACATCCAACAGGCAAACTTCAATACTGCTGTAATGGAAAATAACCAACCCTCTTACAGCAAAAAAACGGTAATAGTTAGCTTAGAAGGCGGTTCTATTGCCGAAACTAAAGGTTCAGACCAATCTGCTGCCGAATACTTATCAACGGCTTCGGGTAAAACGGCGTTGCGCAACATAGAAAGTACGCAATTAAGATTTTTATCCACTCTATCGGCAAAGGGAATTCCCTTTACCATAAAAAATTCCTACACCGCAGTAGATAACGCAGTAGCAATAGAAGTAGACACTTCTTACGTTGCGGAAATTAAAGGAATAGACGGAGTAAAGAGCGCAGTCGTTTCTCAAACTTACGCATTATCGCAAACGGTAGAAAATTCAACCACAACGGTTGCAGGCTCTTCCGCAACGGTAAACGAAACGCAAGTTTACAAAACGGGTATTTACGATTCGTCTGAATTTGCAGGAACTTACGACGGCAAGGGAATGGTAGTAGCTATTCTCGATACGGGTTTAGATTACACCCACGTTGCTTTCCAAAAACAACCAGATTCAAGATATTTAGGTTTAAACCAAACGGACGTTAAAAACTTATTAGAACAAAAGGACTTCGCAGCCGAAGCGAGAACGGCTTTAAGCGGAGATACACTTGCGGTTGAAGACGTATACGTTAGCGATAAAGTACCTTTCGCTTACGACTATTCCGACGACGACCCCGACGTTTACCCTTCGTACTCCAACCACGGTACGCACGTTGCCGGTATAGTTGGCGGTTACAGCGAAGCAGGTTATACCGATAAAGACGGTAACCACGTTCCTGAAACGTTTATCGGCGTTGCACCCGAAGCTCAGCTCGTAATATGTAAGGTATTTACCGACGATTTAGAAGATCCCGACCTCGGCGGCGCGGTATCCGAAGATATTTTAGCGGCGTTAGAAGACTGTATTTTATTAAACGTTGACGTAATTAATATGTCGCTCGGTACGACGGCAGGCTTTACCACCACCGACGACGTAGGCGACGACGAAGGTATTTACATGAACGGCGTTTACAACAGAATTCAGTCTGCGGGCATAAGCTTAGTTGCGGCTGCAAGTAACGACTACAGCTCGGCGTACGGTGGAACTTTCGGTACGAACCTTGCAACTCAGCCCGATTCTGGTACGGTTGGTTCGCCTTCCACCTACGCAGCGGCTTTATCAGTTGCTTCAATAAGCGGACAACAGGCTAAATACATTTTGGGCAACCCCGACGCAAGCGGTAACGGCGCTTCTATATTCTACGAAGAAGCAAGCGATAAAAACTCCGTACCCTTCGACTTCGCTGAACAAATGTTAAACGGTGAAAACACCGCAGAATACGAATACGTAGTAGTTCCCGGCGTTGGTCAGGCGGCGGACTATTCAACTTCGATAAGAAGATTATTCAACGAAAAACCCGGACAAAGAATAGCACTCGTTAAGCGTGGTACTACCAACTTCCAAGAAAAGGTAGAAATCGCTATGGAAATGGGCGCTAAAGCAATTATAGTTTACAACAACGTTGCAGGTAAAATAAGAATGAATTTAGGCGACGTTGACGATCCTATCCCCGCAATATCCATCACGTTGGAAGCGGGCGACACGCTCGTTGCCGGGGCAGTAGGCCGTGTAGGTAAAATCAAGTTAGATACCAGCTTACTTGCAGGACCTTTCATGAGCGACTTCTCGTCGTGGGGACCTACACCCGATCTTAAATTAAAACCCGAAATAACTGCGCACGGCGGCGAAATTACTTCCACCGTTCCCGGCGGATACGACGAACAGAGCGGTACATCGATGGCTTCCCCCAACATGGCGGGCGTTATGGCGCTCGTTAGAGATTATATCGACTCTAATTATAGCGATAGATACCAAACCGCAGTAGAAATTAACCGCTTTGCAAACCAACTTATAATGAGTACCGCAACCACGGCTTACGACGAAGAAGGATTTCCTTATTCCCCCAGAAAGCAGGGCGCGGGCTTGGCAAGCTTAAGTAACGTTATTAAAACAAGAGCTTATATATACACCGAAAACGCAGAAATAGATTATCGCCCCAAATACGAACTTGGCGACGATAAAGAAAAAACGGGCGTATATACCGTAAGCTTTAATATCGAAAACTTTGATAGCCAAAATTTAACCTTTAAAGCAAAATCGTTATTCATGACCGAAACGGAAGAAAAACTTTCCAACACCCTTTACGCAGTTGCAGAAAAGGCGCATATGCTCGGTCAAATTCCCACCGTATGGGAAGTAACGGATATTGACGGCAACAACGCCGTAACTTATAGCGACGGCGACGAAATAACCGTTCCCGCAGGACAAACCTTAAAGGCAAGCGTAACGTTTGAACTTCACGAAGACGAAAGAGATTTTATCGAACAGTACTTCACCAACGGCATGTACGTAGAAGGCTTCTGTAAGTTAGAATCCACCGTTGCAACTCAATGCGACTTGGTAATTCCCTTCTTAGGCTTCTACGGAAACTGGGACGACGCTCCCTTGTTAGACTACGACTGTTTTGAAGTTTCCGAATTCGAACAAGACGCACAATACACCGACGAAACCAGACCTAAAGCTCAAATTTGGGCAACGCAAGCTTATACTTCTTATTATAACGATAAATACGTTCTTCCCTTGGGCGGATACGTTTACGTTCTTCCCGAAGAAGCAGACCCTATGTACGTTAAAGAAGATTACGGCTCTATATCCCGCTATAACGAATACGTAAGCGAAGACGGCGTGGGTAACTACCTAACGTCAACGGGATTAAAGGCAGTTTACGCAGGTTTACTTAGAAACGTTCGTTACGCCGAATATAAAATTTATAACGACGCTACGGGCGAGCTTTTAGAACAAGACACCGTTTATCGTATAGGTAAGGCGTATGCAAGCGGCGGTTCTTCCCGTCCCGCATACATCAAGTTCGAAGTCAACCCCGACGAATACGGCTTCGTTGCAAACGGCAAGTATAGAGTAGAATTCGACTTTAGAAGAACGGAAGATTCAGAATATAACGAAGAAAACACCTTCACCTTCAGTTTCTATATCGACTACGAAGCGCCTATCGTTCAAGATGCGCGTATAAGATATTACGACTACGAACAAAACAACAAACAAAAACAAAGAATTTATCTCGACGTAGATGTTTACGATAACCACTATCCTCAATCGTTAATGCTTTGTTATTTAGACAAGCAGGGCAATAACCAAGTGTTACAACTTGCAACCGAATATATTACCCCCGTAAGAAATCCCGTTAAAAACGGAACTACTACCGTTTCGATTGAAATAACCGATATTTACGACGAATACAAAGATAAGCTCTATTTACAGGTAGACGACTATTCGCTCAACCACACCACTTACGCAATTTCAACCTTTAGCCCCAACGTAAACGTAACGCCCGATACGTTTGAGCTTGCAGAAGGTCAAGAAAATATCACCTTAAATATTTATCAAACGCATAAAGTTGCGTTAAATTATCAAGGCGAAGCAAACCTTTCCAACTTTACTTGGTCGTCCAACAACATGAGCGTCGCTCAAGTTAAAAACGGCGAAATCGTTGGTTTAAAGAAGGGTAACGCAACCATTACCGTAAAGAGTGGTCAAACGACCAAAACCTTAAAGGTTACGGTAACCGACCAAGTTGAAAACTTAGCCGTTCCTTCAATTTCCTTTGGAACTATTATCGACGCAAACAAGTCGGTAGCCAAAGCGCAAGGCATGGTAGAAGTAAAGGCAAACCAAGACTTTACTTTAAACGTAATAACCGATCCTTGGTATTATCCCGTTAAAAACTTAAAGCTTTTATGGTCGTCAACGGATGAAAGCGTTGCAACGGTAGACCAAAACGGCAACGTAACCTGTCTTAAAAAGGGTACGGCAATAATTAAAGCTCAAATAGTTAAAGAAGACGGAACTATAACCAGTTACTCAACAACCGTAACGCTTTCCGTACAAGACGAATTTACCGTAAGCAACTTTACGCTTATCGATTACGGCGGAAGAAGCCCTATCGTAGAAATTCCTTCCGATAAAAACATTATGTATATCGGCGAAGAAGCGTTTAAAGATAACGACTATATCACAAAGGTAATTCTTCCTAAAACGGTAATGCAAATTAACGAAAGAGCTTTCGTAAACTGTACCAGCTTAAAAGAAGTAACCTTTACCGACGATATGAAGGTAACCGACTCGGCAGACTTAAACCTTATCGGCTACCGCGCGTTCTATAACTGTACCGCGCTTGAAACGGTAGATTTTACCAGAGCAAAGGTAGTAACGGTAGGTAACTACGCGTTTGAAAACTGTACTTCGCTTAAACAAATTATAAATATGGAAAACGCAGTAGGCACTATGCACGACGGCGCGTTTATGAACTGTACTAAGCTTGAATCGGTAAATTTAAGCGGATTGCACATGAGCGGAAGCTACGTATTTAGCGGATGTACTTCGCTTAGAGAAGTTATAACCGATAAGTTTACGGCAATCGGCGAAGCAATGTTTAACGGTTGTACGGCTCTTCAAAGCATTGAAATTAAAACGCCCAACGTTGGCGCTTACGCATTCCGCGGATGCAGATATTTAAATACCGTAACGTTTAACAACCCCGTAAACGCAAACGGCAACGAAGAGCAAATTAAAATTATGATTGGCGAAAGCGCGTTTAACGGATGTATAAACTTAGCCAACGTAAACTTTAATAACTGTACCGTTATATCTATAGGTAACAATGCGTTCAGCAACACTAAAATTTCTTCGTTCACTATTCCTAACGGCGTAATATCCCTTGGCGACAACTTGTTTACGGGCTGAGCTAACTTAACGGAAATTACGTTGTCCGACAATATCGATTTAACCAAGCTTGAAAAATTAGGCTGCGCATTCAGCGGCTTAACGGTAAAAATTGCAACCGATTCTACCGTTTATAAATACAACCAAGCAGGTAACGCAATTTACGATATAAGCGGCAAAACGTTAGTAAAGGTATTAAATGCAGAAGGAATATTCGAAATAGACGCAGGCACGGAAAACATAGCTCCCTACGCGTTTGCAAATAGCAAAGTAACGGGCGTGGCACTTCCTTACAGTATTAAAACTATAGGCGAAGGCGCGTTTATGAACTCCGACCTTGCACAAATTACCATAGCTTACGATTCACAAATTGAAGAAATTAAACCTTACACCTTCTACGGTACGGATATTACCGAAATAGAACTTCCCGGATTTACTACGGTAATAGGCGACTACGCATTTGCAAAATCGGCGTTAACGTCTATCGAGTTCTTGGGAACTACTCTCGGCGACAACGTATTCGACGGATGTACCAACCTTACTGAAATCGTTTTATACGACAGTATAGAAGTTATGGGTAGCAGAGTATTTGCCAACTGTTCGGCACTTCAAAAAGTTACCTTACCTTCTGTTAAAGAATTAGGCTACGGCACGTTCTTAAATTCCCCCGCACTTAAAGAAGTAACCTTTGGTGCAAACGCAACCACTACGGGCGTTGCAACGTTTATGTCAATGTCTACCGATGGCAGAATAAACTTAACCAAAGTAGTTTTGGGTAACGCAACCAAAGAAATAGGCGATTCCGCATTTGAAAACTGTGTAAATCTCACTTCAATCGACCTTAAAGGCGCAACTAAAGTGGGAGAAGCAGCCTTCTATGGTTGTACTAAGCTTGAAACAGTAACGGGACTTGAAAACGTAGAAATCTTCGGAGAATACGCTTTCGCACTCTGTCCTTCAATTAAAACTTTAAATCTTAACTCTGCAAAGACTATCGGCGCGCTTGCGTTTGCAATGCTCGTTGAAGACGACGTGGAAGTTTACACTCAAATAAATATTCCCAAAGTTGAAACCATCGGTGAATTAGCGTTCTACGGCGGTAGCCAAACCTCGGTTACCCTTCCCGCAACGTTAGCTTTCGTAGACTACGGCGCGTTCAATTCTTCTAAGAATCTTACCGCAATTACCGTGGAAAACGGAAACGCTTGCTATTTCAGCGAAAACGGAGTATTATATAGATATATAACTGATACTACTTACGAGCTCGTTGCATACCCCACGGCGTTAGTTGCCAAAGAGGATGCGGAAGGATTAAAAACTTACGAAGTTAAGGTAGGTACGGTAACCGTTCTTGCCGATTCGTTCTCCTTCTTAAACGAAGACGTTTTAGACAAAGTAATATTCCCTTATAGCTTAAAAACTATCGGCGACGAAGCAATGTACGCAAGCGGCGTGTCCGTTTACGAATTCAACAGTATCGCTGCACCCACGCTCGAAGCAAGCTATCGCGAAGATATTCAAAGCATTATCTCTTCGTACGATAGCCAATCAAGTAGCTTTAAAGGATATTTCTATTCCAACTTTAACGAACTTTTCGTATACTTCAGCGAATTCGTAAATCAGAAGAGCGATTTAACCATCCGCTATCCCGAAAACGGCACCGGCTACGATAACTATATTTACGGTCGTTACTTCGGCGAAAAGGTAACCACGGGCGTTCATATGGACGATTCAACCCGCCAAACTATTGCCGAAATAACCGCACTTAAGGATGCGCAAACCGTTAAAGGCTGGCTTGCTGAAGGCGCAGCGATAACCAAGGCGGAAGTTGAAGCGTTCTCTGAATTAGTTAAAAACGCTCGTCGTTTATACGACAATATTAAGAGCGAAGCGCAACTTGCGTACGTAGATCAAAGCTTAGTTGAAAAATTATTGCAAGTAGAAACAGAACTTCGTGCAGTTAAAGCTAAATTCGGCATAATAGTTTCCGTTTCCCGTTTAATCTACGACGCAACGAACTGTAAAGTAGAATATTTAGTCGGCGAAGAATTTAACCCTGAAGGATTAATAGTAACCGCCGTGTACGACGACGGCTCAACTGAAGTATTAGACGTTTCTAAACTCACCTTAGTAACTACTGGAAAACTTACCAAGTGGGATAGATACGTAGAATACAAAGGACCCGAAAACAAGAGCTTAAGAGTACAAATTACCGTAACCGAAAAGGCGACGCACGTATGCGAAAGCGTATGTCCCGAATGCGGAAAGTGCCAAGACGCGTCTTGCACCGAAGCAGCGTGTGCAGATAAGTGCCAAGGTCACCACGTATGCGAAAGCGTATGTCCCGATTGCGGTAAGTGCCAAAACGCAAATTGTACCGATCCCGTTTGTCAGGAAAAATGTAGCGGACACGAAACTGAAGGCGGCTGCAAAGACTACGGCGCAAGCCTTATAGCAACGTTTATCGCGTTGGCAACCGTAGCGGTAGTGCTCGTTATTAAAAAACGCAGAAATGCAAGAGGATAAAAATGACAAGAAAGCTAAAATTTAAATTATTAGTGATACTCGTCGCGTTTGCGGCGGTATCGCTGATAGCCGGCTGTAAATTAGGCTATTCAAAAGAAGAGATTATTCAAAACGAAAATCTCGTATCGCAAGTAACCTATTTCGCCAACGGCGGCTATTTTGAAGACAACCGCGACTTTAAAGATATGTACTACGTAGAAGGCTCGCCTTTCATTAATATAATGGAACAAACGCCTACTAAGAGCGGTACGGTAAACGTAACGCGTGAAAACTTCGTATTCGTTGGTTGGTATCCCGCAGTAGTAGACTCCGAAGGTAATCCCTTAAACGCAGCAGGTGAAGTAATTGAATTAGAAACTAACCAAAGCCGTAAGGGAATTGCCGAAGATATTAGCTCGGAATTGTTCCCCGAAGGCAACGAAGTGTTAAACTTAAACACGCTCAGAGCGGAAAAGGGACAACACCTTTACTTCGTAGCTCGTTGGGAAGCTAAATTGCGTTTACGCGTAGTGCTTGTGGGAACGGACAACGAAACTCCCGAAGACACTTCCGACGACTTTACCTTAAAAGGCTTACCCTTAGACGATAACTTAATCGTAAACAACGGCGGCGAAGCAAAGGAATATAAAAACGGCGATATCGTTAGAGCGTTTAACTTCGATAACTCCGGTTTAGTATACGATCCCGGTTCAGACGGCCCCGTGCTTACGGCAAAGGGCGTAAGTTTAGGCGGAACGTTCTACGACTACTATTACGACGCAGAATGTACTCAACCCGTCGTTTGGCCTTACGAAATGCCCGACGGTGAAGAAGAGGAAGAAGGTCAACCCGAACTTCAAGCCGAAGAGGAAGAAGAATCGTTAGACCCCGTTATTTACGCTAAATATATCGAAGGCGACTGGATAATGTTAAGAGGCGCTAAAGATATAGTTAAAAACTGGAATTCGCTTGGTAACGCAAGCAAAAAGGTATGGTTATTCAAAGATATCGACTGCACGGGTAACGGTGTATTACAAACGGTAAACCTCGCATGCGAATTCCGCGGCAACGGACACACCATAAGCAACTTAAAGTTGAACCAATCGGTTAGCAACGAAGGTAAAGCGGGTATATTTAAGTCGATAAAAGCAGGCGCTAAAATGACGGACGTAAACTTTACTAACGTTACCGTAACTTATAGCATGACTGGTAAGGCTGCATACCTTTACTTGTTCGCTTACGAAATTTTAGAAGGCGCAACCCTTTCTAACGTCAACGTATCGGCAAACGTAACCGTAACCACCATGCCTTCCGACGCGATAATCGACAATATCCAAAAAGTTTCCGATCAATGGGAAACGGACAACTGGATTTGCGGAATATCCAACTCAGACAGCGACTTCTTTACTAAATACAATACGGTAAGCTTTACCGATTGTAGCTTAAAGATAAAAGAAGAAACGATAATAGAAAACTATAATTTTGGAGGAGAAAACTAATATGAATAAAATATTAAAAAGCGTTTTAAGCGTATTTTTAGTAGCAACCATGGCGTTTTCTATTGCAGGATGCGGCGATAAACCCAGCGGCCATACCTGCGAAAGTAAATGCCCTATTTGCAGCAAGTGTTTAGACGCGTCTTGTACTGAAGACGCCTGCAAAGATAAATGCCCCGGACATACTGGTGGCGGAGATAAAGAATACGTGAACAATCCCGAAACCCGTCCCGTAATTTTCAGTATCGGCGCGTTAGACGGTAACTTTAACCCCTTCTTTGCAACGTCAGGTAACGATACCGAAATTATAGGTATGACTCAAATCGGTCTTTTAACTTCCAGCGCAAGCGGAGAACCCATTTGCGGTGAAGACGAACCTACCGTAGCAAGCGCGTACACTAAAATTCAATACGACGCAACGGGCAACGAAACCACTAGCGAAACCAACACCAAGTTCACCGAATATTCCTTCTTAATCAAAAACAACTTGGCGTTCAGCGACGGTAAACCCTTAACGGTTAAAGACGTACTTTTCAACTTATACGTTTATCTTGACCCTATGTATATGGGTTCTTCAACCATATATTCAACTGATATCGTTGGTTTAAAGGCATATCAAGCGCAAGATGCATCTTTAAGCGACGACGTAGACGTAGACTACACCAGCTCGAGCTACGCAACTGCAACCGCTCAAATCCTTGCAATGGTAAATTACCTTACCGAACCTAACGAATACCAAAAACCCAGCAACTACGATAAAATTAAAACCATGACCGAAAAGTTGTTTATGGAAGAACTTCAGTCCGACTGGGCAGGTAACTTCGGCGGCTTAGAAGGTTATAAAGAAGAATACAGCTTTACCGCAGATTGGCAAAGCTATTACCTCAATGAAGGTCTTATCGAAGTTAAGCGTGAACAAACCGCAAACGGCTCTTACGAAAAAGTAACTGACGAAAACGGCAAATTCGTAACCACTCTCGACGACGAAGATAACCTTTTAACGGAAGAAATGAACGATTACGTAAACGCAAGATTAAGCACTACCATGACTGAAAAGGGCTTAACCGAAGCGGAAGCAATCGAATATTTACAAAAAGAATGTGCAATTAACACCGTTTACGAAAACTACACTTTCACCAATGCAAAATTCGCAGAAGTATTAATGTACTGGCAAACGGCTTCTAACGTTCGCGAACAACTCGCAGCAGAAGCAAGAGCGGAAGAACTTAAACAAATTATCGGTACGGGCGAATTAAAGGTTAAGAGCATTAAGGGTATCACCACCGAAAAGGTTACCCAATTCAACGGTAAACAATTAAGCGAAGAGCACGACGTTTTAAAAATTAAAATCAACGGTATCGACCCTAAAGCTATTTGGAACTTTGGTTTCTCCGTAGCTCCTATGCACTATTATTCTAGCCCCGAAGAAGCAAACGCAGCTAACGGCGTAGACAGATTCGGCGTTAAATTCGGCGATTACGACTTCTTTGAAGACGTATTAAAGAACACCGATAAAAACGGCTTACCCGTAGGTGCAGGCGTATATCAAGCAACCGATAAAAACGGCGGAGAACCCGTAAGAAGCACCTTCTACGAAAACAAAGTAGTTTACTTTAAACGTAACGAAAACTTCTATAAGTTATTTGGCAACGACACTTCTAAAAACGCAAAAATTAAATATCTCAACTATAAAGAAATCGGCGACGACAAAATTATTTCCGCTCTTTTAAACGGCGAAATCGACTACGGCGAACCTAACGCAACCCCCGAAAATATCGAAGAAATTAAGGCGGACCACCTTTCCAATAAGCCCTATTTAACTTCCGGTTACGGTTACGTTGGCATCAACCCTAAATTCGTTCCCGACTTAGAAGTAAGACAAGCTATAATGCACGCAATGGATACTTCGTCCATCATTAAAAACTATTACGGCGAAGGCTTAGCAGACGTTATTTACAGACCTATGTCTTCAACCTCTTGGGCATATCCTAAGGGCTGCACCGAATATTACCCCTTCACCACCGACCACGACGTTATTACTTCTTTAGTTGAATCTGCAGACTGGAAAAAGGGTTCTGACGGCATTTACCAAAAGGACGGCAAAAAGCTTAAAATAACCTTTACCATTGCAGGTGAAACGGAAGACCACCCCGCGTTCGATATGTTCAAGAGCGCAGAAAAATTCCTTGAAGAATGTGGCTTTGATATCACCGTAAAAACGGACATCAACGCACTTAAATCGCTCGCTACGGGCGGCTTGGAAGTTTGGGCGGCAGCTTGGTCTTCGGCACTCGACCCCGATATGTATCAAATCTACCACAAAGACAGTACCGCAACCAGCGTTAAAAACTGGAACTATGCAGAAATTTTAACTGATACTACCGGTAAATTTAGCCGCGAAGCTTATATCGTTGGCGAATTATCCAGAGTTATAGAAGAAGCTCGTGAAACTAACAACCAGGATACCCGTATAGCTAAGTATTCTGAAGCGTTAGATTTAGTAATGGAACTTGCGGTAGAACTTCCCACCTATCAACGTAACGACTTAAGCGTTTACAATCACAATATAATCGATTCGTCTTCCCTTAACCCCAACCCCGACTACGTAGAAGGATTAATTAATAAACTTTGGGAGCTCGATTACGTTTAATAACTAAAGACAGGAGCAAATATTAAATGGTTAAATACGTTATAAAGAGATTACTTCTCGCCATTTTAATACTATTCGGCGTATCCGTAATACTGTATACGTTAGTAAGATTGATGCCGACAAACTTTATAGAAAATCAATTTTACGCAACTGCAGGTAGCGGTAACGCCGACCCTGCCCGTCTTGAACAAATGCTCGCTTATTACGGCCTCGAAGACGACAGTTTTTGGGGCATAATAAAGGGGTATTTTGGATGGCTCGGTAAGTTTTTAACCGGCGATATGGGAGTATCTTTCAAGTATCAAGACAAGGTGCAAAACGTTATATTCAAAAACATGGGTATATCGTTCGGCATTTCCTTCGTTTCACTTATTTTACAGCTTGTAATAGCAATTCCCCTTGGAATTAAATGTGCGGTAAATCAATACGGCAAGCTCGACTACACCGTAACCTTCTTTACCATGGTAGGTATTTCCTTCCCCACGTTCTTCTTTGCAAACCTTTTAATTAAATGGTTATCGGTAGACTTGGGTTGGTTCCCCAGCGGTGGTTTGTATTCCAATATATCCTATCTTAAAGACACGTCCGACTGGATTCGTTTCTGGGACCAAATGTGGCACTTAATATTGCCCATGTTCGTTTTGGTAATACTTTCAGTAGGTTCGTTGGTAAGATATACCCGTACTAACACGCTTGAAGTATTAAACGCCGACTATATAAGAACGGCGCGCGCAAAAGGTCTTTCCGAAAATAAAGTTATATATAAACACGTTTTCAGAAATACTTTAATTCCCTTAGTAACCACCTTGGCAGGTACGTTGCCCGGACTTTTCGGCGGCGCAATGATTACCGAAACGGTATTCGACCTTCCCGGTATAGGTAGTATAGCCTACGCCGCAATGCGTGAAGGTGATATACCCTTTATAATGGGTTACAATATGTTTATTGCAATACTTACGGTTATTGGTATTTTATTAACCGATATTATGTATTCCGTAGTAGACCCCCGCGTTAAACTTGGTAAATAGGAGGCAGAAAAATGGAAGATAAAAATTTAAATAATCAAAATCAATCTGTTTCCGAAGAAGTAAAGGCGGTTTCGGTTGAACAGGCTACAGATGAATTGCACGGCGAAAACTTAAACGACAGAGTTAAAACTTTATCGCCCGGTATGACGGTATTAAAGCGCTTTTTCCGCTCTAAACTTTCCGTTATCGGGTTGGTTACGTTAATATTCTTGTTCTTATTCTCGTTTGCAGGTCCAGTATTCTCGCAATGGGGCGAAAACACTAAGGACTATGAAGTTCAAACAGAAATAGTAAACGCCCCCGCAATTAAATACGAAGTAGACGGACAAACTTATACCGCGTTCGATATTTCCACCACCAAAAACGACTACAACAAAAAAGGTCAGTTAACTTGGAGCCATTGGCTTGGAACGGACGAATACGGTCAAGATATTTTCACCCGTTTAATGTACGGCGGTAGAATTTCGCTTACAATCGGCTTCGTAGTAATAATTTTAGAAACTATAATAGGCGTAATACTCGGCGGTTTAGCAGGGTATTTCGGCGGTTGGGTAGACCAGCTTATAATGCGTATAGTAGATATTTTATACTGTATACCCTCGTTGCCTATAATGCTTATTATGTCCACCGTGCTCGACGCTCTGGGCATAGTAGATATATCAAGGCTATACTATTTGATGATGCTGTTAACGTTGCTCGGTTGGTCGGGCGTTGCGCGTTTGGTTCGCGGACAAATTCTTTCCCTTAGAGAACAAGAATTTATGCTTGCGGCAAAGTGTGCAGGGCTTTCCACTTCAAGTAAAATATTCAAGCACCTTCTTCCCAACGTATTGCCTCAACTTATAGTTTCAATGACTCTCGGTTTAGGTAGCATAATCTTAACCGAAGCAACGTTGGGTTACCTCGGATTAGGCGCGCCTTTAGGTACGGCTACTTGGGGTTCAATGATTCAATACGCTGCTAAATACGAATATCTTTCGGGCTATCTTAACTTCTGGGTACCGCCCGGAATTTGCATCACGCTTGCAATTCTCGCGTTTAACTTCGTCGGCGACGGATTAAGAGACGCGTTCGACCCGAAGATGAAGAGGTAAAAGATGGCAGATATAGTTAAAAAAGAAAGTAAAAAACATTATATTTCCCGTTCTGAATCCCGCCGTATTGCCAAAGAAAACTCTAAAGCTATAGCTTATTACGAAAAGCGCAAAAAGAGAAAGGCAAACGAATCGGAATACGTAACGGAAATGAAGGATGATAAAAACGTAGTTGAATTTGAAGATTTACACACCTATTTCTTCTCGGACGCAGGTACGGTTAAGGCTGTAAACGGCGTAACGTTTTCCATTCCCGCAGGCTCTACCGTTGGCGTAGTAGGCGAATCCGGTTGCGGTAAAAGCGTAACTTCGCTTTCGCTTATGCAGCTCGTTCAAGCCCCTAGCGGACAAATCGTAAGCGGTTCAATACGTTTTAAAACCAACGCTTTTAAACGCGATTCAAGCGGTAAAAAAGTACCCGTATATCAAACTGCTACCGACGAAAACGGCAATACCGTCCCCGTTTTAAACAAAAAGGGCAAAAAGGTATTTAAGAAGAACGAACTCGGCGGTAATATGTACGAAATGGAAGAAAAGGTTTTCGATATAGCTAAAATGCCCGTAGACGCAATGCGTTCCATTCGCGGCAGAGAAATAGCTATGATATTCCAAGAACCTATGACTTCTTTAAACCCCGTATTCACCATAGGTAACCAGCTCGACGAAGTTGCGTTCTTACACATAGAAGGTATAAGCAAAGCCGACGCAAAGGCAAGAAGTATGGAAATGCTTTCGCTCGTTGGTATGGCAGACCCCGAATCCGTTTATAAAAAGTACCCCCACGAACTTTCGGGCGGTCAACGTCAAAGAATAATGATAGCTATGGCGCTTTTATGCAACCCCAAGCTTATTATTGCCGACGAACCTACTACGGCTCTCGACGTTACCATCCAAGCTCAAATCCTTGATTTATTAAAGGAAATTAAAACTAAAATAAACGGCAGTATTATGCTTATCACCCACGACTTGGGCGTAGTTGCCGAAATGGCAGACTTCGTCGTAGTAATGTACGCGGGTAAAATAATTGAAATGGGCACGGCGGAAGATATTTTCGACAATCCTTTGCACCCTTACACTATAGGCTTGCAAAAGAGTAAACCTACCGTAGACGGCGACGTGGATTCCCTTTACTGTATCCCCGGCTTCGTACCTAACCCTATAGATATGCCTAACTATTGCTATTTCCGCGACAGATGCGAACGCTGTAAACCCGAATGCGCGGGCAAATATCCCGGCTTGGTTAAGGTAAGCGAAACTCACAGCGTTTCATGTTATCTTTACGGCGAACAAAAAGCAGGAGGTAACGAGTAATGGCACAAGTAGAAAACAAAAACGACGTATTGCTTGAAGTTAAAAACTTAAAAAAGTATTTCGTTATAGATAAAACCCTTCTCGGTAAGCCCACTCGTTTTTTAAGAGCGGTAGATAACGTTTCATTTACCCTTAAACGCGGCAAAACGATAGGTATAGTAGGCGAATCGGGTTGCGGTAAAACTACTATGGGTAGAACTATATTGCGCCTTTACGACGTAACTGGCGGCGAAGTATGGTTTAACGGTGAAAAGGTTTCGGATATTAGCGACAAGGAATTTGATAAACTTCGTCCTAATATGCAAATGATTTTCCAAGACCCTTACGCAAGCTTATCGCCCAGACTTACCGTAGGCGAAATAATAGGTGAAGCAGCCCTTCAACATAAAATCGTAGATAAAGAGCATTATAAATCATACGTATTGCAAGTAATGAAAATGTGCGGCTTACAACCCCACTATTACGAACGTTACCCCCACGAGTTTTCGGGCGGACAACGTCAACGTATATGTATTGCAAGGGCGTTGGCGTTAAAGCCTCAGCTCGTAGTTTGCGACGAACCCGTTTCCGCTCTCGACGTGTCTATTCAAGCACAGATAATCAATATGCTTAAAGACCTTCAAAAAGAGTTAGGGCTTACTTATTTGTTTATTTCGCACGACTTATCGGTAGTAAAACACATCTCCGACGAAGTAGGCGTTATGTACCTTGGCAGTATGATGGAATACGGTTCAAAGGAAAGCATATTTAATAATACGTTGCATCCTTACACTAAGGCGTTGTTCTCGGCAGTTCCCGTTCCCGACCCTCACGTAAAGATGAACAGAATTATATTAAAGGGCGATATTCCTTCACCTATCAATCCCCCTAAGGGTTGTAAGTTCCACACTCGTTGCGAACATTGTATGAAGGTTTGCGAATACGTTAATCCCGAATACAAAGAAATAGAACCCGGGCACTTCTGCGCTTGCCACTTGTATAATAGCGAAGAAGAACAAAAAACTTTAACCGAAAAAGCTTTAGAATTGGAACGTCTTGCAGAAATTGAAAGACAGGAAATTGAAGCAAAGCAAAAGGAATACGAAGAACAAAAATTCTTTGGCAAGGTTAAAATTAAAACTTTGGGCTTTTTAAAAGCGGCAAAACGTGAAATAGTTAATTTATTTAAAAAGGATGATTCTAATGGCTAAAAAGAAGCCTGACGACCTTGATACCGAAACGACTTTCGCTAATATGAACGTAGACGGATTCCGTTGGTATAATCCAAACAGAGATAAAGGTCTTAAAAAGGGAGAAAGAATAACCCGTAAAGAATATTGGGCAATGGTAAGGGGCGCTTTCGCCGCAATGTTGCCTATATTTATAGGACTTATCGCAATAGGAATATTTATTTACTTTTTAGTTTGGTTGTGGATAGGTATTTAAAAAAAAGCCCCCTAATTTTAGGGGGCTTAAAAGTTACGCTAAAACTCCGCAAATTACGGGGCTTAAATAATCGTTAATTAAACTATATCCCCGCCTGAATTAGCAATTCAGGCGGGGATATTTATTTTATTATTTTAAAGAATTTAAAAGGTCTTCAACCGCAACTTGCATTTTTTCAAGAGCAGCTTCGGCGTCGGCTTTGTTGTTTGCCTTTACGGAGTAGTAAATTTTTAATTTAGGTTCGGTGCCAGAAGGTCTTACGCAAATAAAGCTTCCGTTTTCAAGTTCGTAATAAACGCAGTTGGTAAGGGGAGAACCTATTTCGCTCTTTTCACCGGTAGCAACTTCCGTTTTAATATTTTTAGAATAATCTCTAATGCTAGTAACCTTGTAAATATCAAACTTTTCAACGGGTTTGGTTTTTAATCCGTCTACAACGGCGTTCATTTCCTTCATAGCGTTTAAGCCTTTGTACTGAATGGAAACGTTCTTGTCTAAAACGTAGCCGTAAGTGTTGTAAATGGCGTTTAAACGGTCGAAAACGGTCGTTCCCTTATAAGTGTAGTAACAAACCATTTCGGCGCACAGCATGCTTGCTACAACGGCGTCTTTATCTCTTGCGTGCGTGCCTCTTAAATAGCCGCAGCTTTCTTCAAAGCCGAATACGTAGGTGTGCTCTGCGTTCTTTTCCCAAAGCTTAATTTTTTCGCCTATAAATTTAAAGCCAACGGGCACTTCGTATAAGGTAACGCCAAACTTAGCGCAAATAGCTTTTGCCATGCCCGTAGTTACGAACGATTTAACAACCGCCGCGTTTTTGGGTAAAACGTTGTCTTCTGAAAGGCGGGTTAAAATGTAATCTAAAAGCAAAATACCAACTTGGTTGCCGGAAAGCGCTTCAAATTCGCCCGCTTTATTTTTAACTGCAACGCCCAATCTATCGCTATCGGGGTCGGTGCCAAAAACAACCGTTGCGCCAATTTTGTTTGCAAGGTCAATGCCCATTGCAAGCGTTTCTTTATATTCGGGGTTGGGTACGGCTACCGTAGAAAATTCGGGGTCTTTATTTTTTTGTGCTTCAACAACCGTTGCGTTAATACCTATCTTTTTCAAAATAGTAGTAACGGGAACGTAGCCCGAACCATGAACGGGAGTGTAAACGAGTTTTAAATTTTTGCCGCAAGCCTTAACCGCCTTTTTAGAAAGGGTAAGCTTTTTAAGTTCTTTATAATAGTGCTTATCAACCTTGTTAGGAACGGCTTTAATATACTTTTTAACCTGTTCCGCGGTGGGGGTAGGAGCACCCAAATAATCGGTTATTTTGCTTATAAAGTCAACTACTACGGCTGTGTCTTCAGGGCTCATCTGCGCGCCGTCTTCGCCGTAAACTTTATAGCCGTTATATTGTTTGGGATTGTGTGAAGCCGTTACCATAACGCCTGCAATCGTGTGTAAATCGCGTACCGCAAACGAAAGCATAGGCACGGGGTGTACGTCGGAGAATAAATACGCCTTAATATTATTAGCAGCTAAAACTTCTGCGGCGGCTTTTGCAAATTCATCCGATTTTAATCTGGTGTCAAAGGAAATAACAACGCCCCTTTGCATAGCTTCTGCACCCAACGTTTTTATAAATTCCGCCAAGCCTTGCGTAGCGCGTTTAACGGTATAAACGTTCATCATATTGGTACCGTAGCCTATAATGCCGCGCATACCTGCCGTACCGAATTCAAGCTCTGCGCCAAAACGGTATTCAACGTCTTCTAAGTTATCTTTAACGGATAACAATTCCGCTTTAGCTTCTTCGTTAAGTCTTTCGTCGCCAAGCCATCTTTCGTAAATTTCTGCGTAATTCATTAATCCTCCCTAAGCGCTTTTGCGCTGATAATACGTTTAGTTAAGGTATAATTATTATATTAATAAATATAATACCCCATAACAATTATATAAAAAAATTCCCCCGTTGTAAAGGGGGAATTGAAAAATTTTTAATTATTTTATAATAAATTATTAGTTTTTTTTAATTAATTTGTAAAATTGGTTAAACTTTACGTTTAATTTTGTTCGCCTTTAAAAAATTCTTCTCTAGTAAGTTTACGTTCCTTTTTAGGTTTAACTATAGTTTCAGGGTCGATAAAGTACTTATAATCGTTGTAATCGAAATAGTAAACGAAGGTGTAGCAAATTATAAATAAGCTTGATGCAGGGATAAATATTAAAGCTGCAACGCCTACGGTAAAAATGGAAAAACCAACCGTTAATGCAATTATAAGAACGTTAATTAAAAAGAAGTCGAAAATAAAGATGGTAAGAAGTTTTCTATTTACTTTAAAAGAGTATTTAATAGCATCTCTACATCTCAATTTGCCTGCTATCATAGAAGGCAACCAACCCACCGTATAGCTTTGTTTAATCGACGTAGCAAGTATTAAAACGAATACGAATAGGAAAAGTTTAAGTAAAAGGGGTATAAAGTTTAACGCTATAAAAAATAGCAAATAGCAAATTGCAATTACCAACAAATCGAATAATACGCTTAAAGGAACGTATATCGAATTATATTTAACGGCGCTTGCAAAGTTTTTAATAAAAGTACTAATAAAGGGGGAATCAGATTGTAACGTCATTTTATCGTTTACCATAACGGCAGCCGTATAATCGCCCAAACCCGTTAAAAAGTTATGTATTGCGTAAATTACCACAACTAAAATAACGCCCAAAATAATGTTTCCGCTTAAAGTTAAAACGTGTTTTACAAACAGCTCTAAATTGTCTTTAATCTGTGAAGAAATTTCGGGTAATTCGCCCATATGTCCGGCTATAAATTGGTCGATAAATTCTTTTATCTTTTCAATAAGGTTGGTCCATTGCGTAGATTCTAAAAGACGCGAAACCACGGGGTATAGCGAAAGGGCAATAGCGCCGATTGCAATAGCCGCAACTATAATTTTGTAAAGTAAAAGCTTGTAAGTAATTTTAAAATTGTCGATCAATACGCTAAAAGCACGTTTAAATCTCATAATATCCTCGCTTTAAATATTTACTATTTTTGCAACGGGCTTGCCGTTGTGGATAACTAAATAACAATAAGAGTTTTGCGAATACCTGCTTAAATTGCCGGGGTTAATAAGGGTGGTAGAGCCGTATTCTAAAACCGTTGCCACGTGAGTATGCCCAAACAAAGCAATATCGCAGCCTAATTCTTCCGCCTTATATAAAAGCTTGTCGTAACCAGATTTTACCGAATATAAATGCCCGTGGCAAGCAAATATTTTAACGCCTTCAATTTCGGTTATAAGTTCGTTTTCACCTAAGGCGTAAATATCGCAATTACCGTTAATAATAAAAACCTTGTCGCCGTAAATCTTTTTTAACGCCAAACCGTCGGCGCAATGGTCGCCTAAATGAAAGATATAATCACTTTCTTTAAACACGGGCGCAAGCTTGTCAAATACCGCCCTATTGCCGTGGCTATCCGAAACTATTACCGCCGTTTTCATAACTTACTCAAAAGGTCGCAAAGCGCGCGGTAGCGGTGCGATACTCCGTTTTTTTCTTCGTCGGTGGCAAGCCCAAAGCTCTTTTTTAAATCGTTTGAATAAAAAATGCAGTCGTAGCCAAATCCGTTTTTGCCAATTTCTTCTTGTAAAATTTTGCCGTAAGTTTTACCTTCGCCAAAAACCGTTTTCCCGTCGGGGAAGCATAGGCAAACGGAAG